>NZ_JBEZEV010000047.1:0-43164 GCF_040649055.1 Micromonospora sp. NPDC049060 | reverse complement strand
CCGCCACCTCGTACCCCACGCCATCATCGCCCTGCCCCACTTCCCCCTCACCCGCAACGGCAAGATCGACCGCAACGCACTCCCCGCACCGGACCCCACGACCGTCCGCTCCGCGCCGCCCGGCGACGCCGTGCAGCGGCAGCTCGCCGGGATCTGGGCGACGGTGCTGGGCACCCCCGTCGCGGGCATCGGAGTCCGCGACGACTTCTTCGCCGTCGGCGGGCACTCCCTGCTGGCCACCCAGGTCACCGCGCAGGCCGGTGCCGCGTTCGAGGTCGACCTGCCGGTCGCGGCACTGTTCCGAGACCCGACGATCGCGGGGCTGGCCGGCGAACTGCGCCGCGTCGAGCGCCGGCCCGGCTGGGTGGACACCGTGGCCGGCCTGCGCGAGGCCGTCGCCGCGCTCACCGAGGACCAGGCCCGACGAGCGCTGGCCGCCGCCACCCGGCCCGGCCCGCCGTACGACGAGACAGGAGCACCCCGATGAGCGGCCCGTCGCCCGACCCGGTCGCCGCGCTGCTGCGACCGCCGCCCGGCTGGCCGGCGGAGGAGCACCGGCACCTGTTGGTACGGCTGCTGCGCGAGCGGCTGGGCACCACGCCGACCGGTCCCGCCACCGTGGCCCAGCGGCAGCTCTGGTTCCTGCAACAGCTGGAGCCGACCAGCACCGCGTACCACATCCTGACCGTGGTGCGGATGACCGGCGAGCTGGACCTGCCGGCCCTGCGCGGCGCGCTCGCCGCCGTCACGGACCGGCACGACCTGCTCCGGGCCACCTTCGCGATGGTCGACGACGAGGTGCTCGTGCGGATCGGTCCCTGCGCGCCGGTCCCGGTGCCGGTCGTCGACCTCGGCGCGACGGACCCCGCGACCCGCGAGCAGCGGGTCCGGCAGGAGCTGGAGAGGGCCCACGACGAGCTGTTCGACCTGGCCGACGGCCCGCTGCTGCGGGCGGTGCTGATCCGCTGCGGGGCCGACGAGCACCTGCTCGCGGTCACCGTGCACCACATCGTCTTCGACGGCGGGTCCCGCCCGGTCTTCTGGAACCACCTCGCCACGGCGTACGACGCGCTGCGGGCGGGGAGGACGCCGGACCTCGATCCGCCGGTGCCCGACGACGAGGACGACGACTTCGTCGACGACCCGGAGGACCCGGACGCGGCACTGGCCTACTGGCGCGAGCGGCTGGCCGGCCTGCCCGACCTGGACCTGCCCGGCGTCCGCGACCGGGTGCCCGGGGCGTTGGCCGCCGGGCGGCGGCTGGACGTGCCGCTGGACCGCGGCGTGACGACCACCCTCACCCGGCTGGGCCGGTCCCGGCGGGCCACCTCGTTCATGACGCTGCTGGCGGCGTACCTGGTGCTGCTGTCCGTGCGCACCGGCAGCAGCGACGTCGCCGTGCTGTCGCCGACGACGGGCAGGACGAGCGAGGCGGACGAGAGCCGGATCGGGTACTTCGTCAACACCGTGGTGCTGCGCGGCGACCTGGCGGGGAACCCGACCTTCGCCGAGGTGGTCGACCGGGTCCGGGAGCTGACCCTCGGGGCGTACGCCCACATGGCGGTGCCGTTCGAACGGATCGTGGACGAGGTGCGCCCGGCGCGGGTGCCGGGCCGGATGCCGTTCTCGCAGTTCGCGTTCAGCGTGGAGGGCCGGCCCGCGCCCCCGCCCCGACTCGCCGGCCTGAGCACCGCCTGGGTCGACGTCGACACCGGCACGGCGAAGTTCGACGTGCAGTTGGACGTCCTGACCGACGCCTCGGGCGGGCTCGTCGCGGCCTGGACCTGGCGCGACGGGCTGTTCGACCCGGCGGACATGGCCGCCGTCGCCGACGACTTCGTGGCGCTGCTGGACGCGGTCGTCGCCGACCCGCACGCCACCGTCGACGCGCTGCCGGTGCGCCGGCCCGCCCCGGACGTCCGGGCGGCGACCCCGCCGCCCGCGGTGCGTGCCCGGCCGGGCGGGACGGGGTCCGGCACGCTGGTGCACCTCGGCGGGCCGACCGACCGCCCGCCGCTGATCCTGCCGCACCCCGTCAGCGGCACGGTCGGCGCGTACGCCGAACTCGCCCGGCTGCTGCCCGCGTACCACCTGGTCGGCATCGAGTCGGCCGCCGACGCCACCGGCGACTCCATCGACGCGCTCGCCGAGGCGTACCTGGACGAGGTCGTCGCCCGCTGGCCGGCCGGCCCGTACCGGCTGTGCGGCTGGTCGATGGGCGGCCTGCTCGCGTACGAGATGGCCCGCCGGCTGGTGCGGGCCGGACGCTCCGTCGACCTGCTGGTGGTGCTGGACACCGCGCCCGGGCAGGCGCGCCCGGCCGGCGAGGGGACCGACGACGCCGCGACGGCGGCCCGGTTCGCCGCGGACCTCGCCGCGTCCCTCGGCCGGGACCACCCGGCGCCGGCGGCGGCGACGCTCGCCGCGCTGCCGGTCGAGGAACAGACGATGCTGCTGCGCCGGTGGCTGGTGGACGCCGGCGTGACCCCGGTGGCGCTGCCGGTGCGCGAGGTGCGCCGCCGGGTGGAGACCTTCGCCCGGCACGTCACCGCCGTGGCCGGGTACCGGCCGGAGGGCGCGGAGCTGCCGCTGACCGTCGTGCAGGCCTCCGCGTCGCCGCGCTGGCAGCCGCGCTGGGAGCGCTACGTCGGCGCCCGGACCACCGTCCACGAGTACGAGGGCGACCACTACTCGCTGCTGCGCCGGCCCACGGTGCAACGGATCGCCGGTTGGCTGGCCCGGGCGCTGGAGGACCGGTGAGCGGTGGCGCCCGGCCCCCGGCGGCAGTTCCGGGCGGCTCTGCGGAGGGCGGGTGCCGTCAGGCGGTGGGGGCGCCGGCCGCGAGGGGCTGATCCGGCGACGCCAGCCCGACCTCCAGGCACCGCCGGGTCTCCGCCAGCAGTTCGTCGGTGCGTCCGGCGCTGTAGGAGGAGGCAGCGGCGTACAGCTTGATCCGTAGCTGCTCTTGGCCGTCGAGCTGGTCGAAGTAGCCGCCCAGACCGGCGGTGTCGTCAAGCGCCGAGGTGCTGTCCAGCTCGATCGCCTCGGCGGTGGCGCCGGGCCAGTCGATCGCCCGCAGCAGGGCGTAGTTGACCGAGACCGGGGCCAGCAGGTGCACAGGCACCCCGCGCCGCTTCAGCTCCACGACGACCCGCTCGAAGGGGACGGCCTGGTGGCCGAGCGACTCGGCGGCCTGGTGGGCGACCCGGCGGCTGAGGTCGGCGAAGCCGATCCCCGGCGGCACGTCCACCCGCAGGACCGCGGCCTGGCTCAGCTGGCCGACGACGCGTTCGCAGTCGAGGAACGACCGCATGTCCACGACGAACGCCACCCGGAACGACCGGGTGGCGGCGGGCCCGCCCAGCGCGCCCAGCAGGGCCGCGGTGTACGCGGCGAACGGGGAGACCCGCAGGCGGCGCACGGCAGGCACGATCCCGCCGGAGGGGACGTGCGCCTGCGCGAGGTGACCACCGGGGGCCGGGGGCGGCCCGTCGGGTGCCGCGTCGAACGGATCGGTCAGGTCGGCTCCGGTCTCCACCGGGCCGAGCCGGCCGAACGTGTCGAGCCACCAGTCGAGGTCCTCCTCCGCCTGTTCCTCGCCCAGCTCGAAGAGCCGGTCGAGGACGTCGTCGATCGGCTCGGCGGCGGGTGGCTGGCCCGTGCTGGCGCCCAGCTCCGCCCCGTAGAGGACGGCCAGGTCGTCGACCAGCAGGTCGAGGGAGTGGTGGTCGAGAAGCGCCATGTGCGCGCGCAGCAGCAGGTAGGAGCTCCCCGTGCCGGTCCGGGCCAGCGAGACCGTCCAGCACGGCCCGGCCCACAGGTCCACCGGCCGCCGCAGGGCGGCCTGGCACCAGTCGACGGCGGCCCGGTCGCCGGGCACCTCGACGACCTCCAGGTCGGCCCGGTCGCGGCCGTCGCGCAGTACCACGTACCCGTCGTGCTCGGCGAACGCCCGGCGCAGCAACGGATGCGCCTCGGCCAGCCGCCCGACGGCGCGACGCAACGCCTCGACGTCGACGTCACCGTCCAGCCGGTGACACACCTGGGTCATCAGGGTCGCGGGACCGACCCGGCCGTCGAGACGGCACAGGTATTCCTGGTGTTCGCTCGTCTCGAAATGGTCCCGCACCCGAATCCCCCGAAAGGACAGATGGCCCCGGCGGACCAAATATAAACTGATCTGCGAATTGACGAGATCGCCTACCGACGTTCCGGAAGACGCATTTCAGAGGGTCGTACCAGAATTGCCTCGGAGACCGTGGTCCCCTGTTTTCCAGCTGTCAGGCGAGCCGGCTCCTGCGGGGCCGAACCACGAGGTCGATGTCCACCAGAGTCGTTGCCGTGTAGCAGTGAGCACGCATCTTGACTCCCATCCGGAACCGCCGGGGTCCACTGTGGATAAACGTTAATATCTCGGTCCCGACTCCGCAACCCGAAGTTTTTCCTGCGATAGGCAGGACCCGCGCACACAATTACCGCCCGCCGCTCTCCGCTCGCGGGAAGTAATCGTGGTACGGGCGGGAGGCGGCCCGACCGGGCGACGCGCGCCGCGCGGCCGGACCCTGACGTCTCCTACCGTGCCTCGCCCGCCATCGCCCGGCGCAGGCTCAGCGGGCGCATGTCCGTCCACACCGAGTCGATGTGCTCCAGGCACCGGGCGCGCGGCCCGACGAAGCCCTCCTCCCGCCAGCCCGCCGGGATCTCCCGCCCGTCCGGCCAGATCGAGTACTGCTCCTCGTCGTTGACCACGACCCGGCAGATGTCGGCCGTCTCCGTCTGCTCCACCGTCATCTTCTTCTCCTCACAGCTCGGACACCTCGGTCAGGGCCCGGTCGATCCCGGCGATCCCGGCGGTCAGCTCCTCCTCCGTGATGGTCAACGGAGGGAACAGGTGCAGCCGGTTGCCCGCCGCCAGCGGCCAGACGCCCTGCCGCTTGCACGCCGCCAGGACGGCGGCCATCTCGGGCGCCAGCGTCCCCGGGGCCGCGTACGGCGCCAGCGGCTCGCGGGTCGCGCGGTCCCGGACCAGCTCGACGGCCCAGGCCAGGCCGACGCCGCGGACGTCGCCGACGATCGGGTGGCGCTCGGCCAGCTCGGCCAGCGCCGGGCCCACCACGTCGCGGCCGAGTGCGGCCGCCCGGTCGACCAGCTTCTCCTCCCGCAGCACCCGCAGCGCCGCCACGATGGAGGCGCAGGCCAGCGGGTGCCCGGAGTAGGTGAGCCCGCCGGGGTAGCGGCGGTGCGCGAAGTGGGCCGCCACCGCGCGGGACAGCAGCACCCCGCCCACCGGCACGTAGCCGGAGTTGACCCCCTTGGCGAAGGTCATCAGGTCGGGCACCACGCCCCAGAGGTCGCCGGCGAACCACCGGCCGCACCGGCCGAAGCCGGTCATCACCTCGTCGGCGATCAGCAGGATGCCGTGCTCGTCGCAGAGCCGGCGGACGCCGGCCAGGTAGCCGTCCGGCGGCACCAGCACGCCGTTGCTGCCCACCACCGGCTCGACGAGGATCGCGGCGATCGTGTCCGGGCCCTCGTACCCGACGATCCGGCGCAGGTGCTCCAGCGCCCGTTCGCCCTCCTGCGCGGCGTTCTCGGCGTGGAACTCGCTGCGGTACGGGTACGGGCCCGTGAAGTGCACGGCGCCGCCGCTGGCCGTGTCCACCGGCCAGCGGCGTGGGTCACCGGTCAACGCCAGCGCCCCCGCCGTGGCCCCGTGGTAGGACCGGTAGGCGGCGAGCACCTTCGGCCGCCCCGTGACCACCCGCGCCATCCGCACCGCGTGCTCCACGGCCTCCGCGCCGCCGGTGGTGAACAGGACCGTCTCCAGGTCCCCCGGTGCCACCTCGACGATCGCCCGGGCCGCCTCGTCGCGGACGTCGACGGCGAACGACGGCGCGATCGTGCACATCCGTCCGGCCTGCTCGCGCAGCGCCGCCACCAGGGCCGGGTGCTGGTGGCCCAGGTGCAGGTTGCCCATCTGGGCGTGCAGGTCGAGCCACCGGTTGCCGTGCTCGTCCCAGAACCAGCTGCCCGCGCCGCCGGCCACGCGGACCGGATCGATCTCCTCCTGCGCGGACCAGGGGTAGAAGACCGGCCCGGTCACGACGCCTGCCGTTCGCGGACCAGGTCGACCTGCTCGGCAAGCGTCGGCGCCGCGAACACGTCCTGCAGGGAGAGCCGGACCTGGTACGCCTTGCGGATCCGGCTGATCAGGCGGATCGCGAAGAGCGAGTCGCCGCCCAGGTCGAAGAAGTCGTCCCCGGGCTCGACGCCGTCGACCTTGAGCAGGGCGGCCCAGATCTGCCCGAGCTGGTCCAGCACCTCGGAGCGGCCGTCGTCGGTCGCCGGGCCGGACGGCGCGTCGGTCGGCTGCGCCGCGTCCGGGGCGGCCTCCGGCGCGGCGGTCGGCCGCCCGGGGGCGGCGGGCACCAGTTCCAGCCGTCCCGCCGTGGTCCACCGCACGGTGGCCCCGGTGTCCCGCATCCGTGCCCCCGGCGTCCCGGCGTACGGGTCGTCGACCTCGCCGACGCCGCTGACCCACAGCCGCCCCGGGGTGTTCACCGGCACGGGCCGCGCGCGGTCGTCGAGGACGTAGCAGCGGGCCGCGGCCGGCAGGTCGTCCTGGCCGACCAGCGCGTCCGGCAGCCGCGCCGGGTTCCAGCCGTCGAGCACGGCCCGCAGCTCCCGGCGGGGCATGGCGGAGAGCTCCCCCACCGGCCGTTCCTGGTCGGCGACGAGCTGGTCGAGCACGGTCAGCATCGAGTCGAGGATCCGCTGGACGGTGGCCCGGTCGAACAGGGCGAGGCGGAAGTCGAGGCTGCCCACCATCCGGTCCTCGCCGACCTGGTTCACGGCCAGCGCCAGGTCGTACTTCGCCGAGGTCCACTCCGGCGGTTCCAGCCGCAGCGCCTCGACCGCGCCCAGCCGGAACCGGTCCGGCACCGCCCGGCCGTACCGGACGCAGACCTGCACCAGCGCGGAGACCGCCGGGTCCCGGCGCGGGCGCAGCTCGCCGACCAGCGTGTCGAAGGGCACCCGGCGCAGCTCCAGCGCGGTCAGCACGCTGCCGCGTACGTCGTGCAGGAACTGGGCCACGGTGGCGTCGGAGTCGACCCGGATCCGCAGCGGCAGCAGGTTGACCAGGCAGCCGATCAGGTCGCGGGTCGACTCGTCGTCGCGTTGCAGGCTCGGCGTGCCGATCAGCAGGTCGTCGCCCGCGCCGTACGCGTTCAGGGTGCGGGCGAACGCGGCGGTCAGCAGGGTGAACGGGCTGGTCCGCGCGGCGGCGGCCGCCGCCACCAGCCGGGCGGCGAGGTCGTCGGCGACGGTGAAGCGCACCGACCCGCCCCGGTGGTCCAGGACCGGCGGCCGGGGCCGGTCCGTCGGCAGGGTGATCACCTGCGGGGCGCCGTCCAGGTAGCGCCGCCACCGGGCGAGTTGGTCGGCCGCGCCGGGCCCGGCGAGTTCGGCCTGCTGGCGGCGGGCCACGTCCGCGTACCGGCACGGCACGTCCGGCAGCCGGAGCGGCTCCCCCCGCGCGTACGAGGGGTAGAGCCGGGCCAGCTCCGCGAAGAAGATCTCCGCCGCCGTCGGGTCGGCGGCGACGTGGTGCACCACCAGGAGCAACGCCGTCCGGCCGGCGGGCAGCAGCACGGTCGCGACCCGGATCGGCCACTCCCGGGCGAGGTCCCACCGGCGGTCGCGGAATCCGGTCACCCGCTCGTCGCCCGCCCAGCCGTCGGCGGGCGCGTCGGTGAGGTCGAACCGCGCGATGGTGAGCGGCGCCGCCGGGTGGATGCGCTGGACCGGTTCCTCGTCGACCTCGACGATGGTGGTCCGCAGCGCCTCGTGCCGGCGGACGATCTCGTCGACCGCCGCGTGCAGCGCGCCGGCGTCCACCGGCCCGGTCAGCTCGACCGCCGCGTCGAGGTGGTACGCCGCTCCGCTCGTGCCGGCCTGCTCGGCCAGCCAGATCGCCCGCTGCGCCACGGAGAGCGGGGCCGTCTCGTCGTCGGCGTCGCGCCGTTCGAGGGTTGCCGCGCGGGGCATCTCGAGCGTCGGGGCGGCGTCGGCGTCGTGGCGCACCGTCAGCACCGGCGCGACGTCCCGGGGCACGGTCAGCGCGTTGTCCGCGTCCGCCCCGGTGACCGCCAGCCGGATCCGGTCGCCCGCCGCGAACCGGTACGCGATCGGGTGCAGCTCGATCTCCAGGCGGGAGTCGCCGGGAGCGCCGTCGACCTGGCCGCAGCCCTCGGTGACGTACAGCGAGGTGCCGTCGGGGGCGACCGACTCCAGGTAGGCGAAGACGTCCGCCGGGCCGTCGGTGACCCGGGCCGCCAGGCGCAGCACCGGGGCGCCGACCAGCTCGACCGCCTCGGTCAGCGGCTCGGAGGTCCAGCACAGCGCCCGGGTGTCGTTGTCCGTGAGGTCCGGGCGCTGGAAGGGCGAGCCGTAGCCGCTGGCCCACCGGCTGGTCTTGCCGGACGTGGTGGCGTAGTCGACCTCGTACCGCCGGGCCTCGCCGGCCCGGGGTTCCGGTCCCAGCTCGCCGGCCGGGCCGAGGTGCCACGTGCCGGTCGTCGCCGGCTCCGGCGGCCAGGACCGGGCGGTACGCCACGCGTCGGCGCCCAGCACGTGGTACCGGACGGCCGGGCCGTCCATGATCCCGGTGTCGCGGCCCCGCAGCCAGTGGTCGAACCAGCGCACGTGCTCGTCGGCCAGGTTGTAGCCGGCGCCGCCCAGCACCCCGCCGGTGTGCGGCCAGGGGCCGATGACCACCCGGTGCGGCACGGTCAGCCGGCGGGCCCACTCGGTCGCGTCGCGCGCCCAGACGTCGTGCCAGCCGCCCAGGTGGTAGACGGCGACCCCGGAGGCGTTGATCGCCTCCAGCAGCGCCGACGGGCTGCGGGTCAGGTACGCCGCCTCGCCGGTGTCGGCCAGCCGCGACTCGCGCCCGGGCAGGCCGGCGAACATCGTCCGGACGTCCCGGTTCGCCACGTGCTGCTCGCGGGCGGCGGCCAGCAGGAGGCCGTCGGGGTCGTCGTCGAGGGGCGCGACGGGGCCACGCATGTCGAGTTCGCGCACGTCCTCGCCCCAGGCGCGGGCGAAGTCGTCCCGGAACACCCCGCCGTCCCAGGCGAAGCGGTGCAGGTCGAACAGCGCCATCTGCGGGAAGATCGCCGCCAGGTGCGGCGGGGCGGTGCTCGCCGCCAGGTACTGCGAGACGCCGAGGTAGGAGCGGCCGAACATGCCGACCCGGCCGTCGCACCAGGGCTGCGCGGCGATCCACTCGGTGACGTCGTACGTGTCGGTCGCCTCGACCGTCGAGAAGGGGCCGTCGCTGGTGCCGAACGACGCGCCGCTGCCCCGGCTGTCCACCACCACCACGACGTAGCCGCGGGCCAGCAGGCGCTGCGCGACCGGGAAGGCCCGCAGCGTCACCTCCCCGGGGGCCACCTCGGCCACGCCGAGGTCGTCGATGTCGGTGAGGTCGACGTCCGCCAGTTCGGCGCGTACCACCGCCAGGAAGTCGTCGCGCCCGGGGCGCGGCGACACCTGGTGGTAGCGGTCGTGGGCCCAGACGGCGGGCGCGGGGTCACGCTGGCCGACCGGCCGGAAGACGTACGCCGCCAGCCGGGTCCCGTCGCGGGTGGCCACGTACTGCGAACGGCAGGTCCAGGTGCGGCTCATGCCAGGTCGGCCCGTCCGTAGAGCTCCCGCGCCGGCACCCCGACGTCGGCGCAGCGCTGGAAGAACTCCGCCATCTGCTTGAGCTGGTACGACTCGTCGGTGTAGTTCGTCGCCATGACGAACACCAGCCACGGCTCGCGGCCCATCGCGTACACGTACGCCTGCCGGGCCCGCAGCCGCCGCACGATGCCCATCGCCTCGACGGCGTCGGAGCCGTTGAGCTTGCGGCTGCGGCTCATCTTCTGGTCGATGCGGCGGGAGAAGAGCGGACCGTACATCCAGGACAGCGGGGCGCCGTCGCACTCCATGCCGAGGAACGCCATGTCGACGTCGCCGATCATGTCGTGGATGTGGCCGAACAGGGCCGGGTCGACGCAGCGGTTGTCCGCGCCGAAGTAGAGGTTCTTCCCGCCGGTACGCACCGAGTAGGTGACCTTCGCGGCGATGTCCAGGTCGCAGTGCTCGCCGACGAACGGGCACACCACGATCTGCCCGTCGGGCAGCTCGATGGTCTCGCCCGGCTCCACGTCGACCACGTTGGGGAAGCCGAGCGCCTCCAGGCACAGCCGCAGCGACGGGTCCTGCAACGCCCCGGCGGCGGTCTTCGGCACCACCACCGTGCCGATGCGGTGCCGCAGCTTCAGCAGGCTGGCCAGTTCGAGGTGGTCCTGGTGCCCGTGCGTGATCAGCACGTAGTCGATGACGTCGGGCAGGTCGGCGTAGGCGTACCGGTCGCCGTCGCCGAGGGCGTCGGACAGGAACGGGTCGGTCATCACGGTGACCGGGCCGGACTGCACGACCACGCAGGCGTGCCCGAAGTAGCGCACCCGCAGCCCCGGGCCGTCCAGGTTGCGGTCCGGGCTCCCGCCCGGCTCGGCGGAGAACAACCCGCTGAAGGTCGCCAGGTCGGCGTCGGAGACGTCGAACGCCTCCCGCAGCTCGCCGAAGGGCCGCGCCGTGGTCATCGTGGAGAAGAGCAGGTCGATGCGGGGGTCCCGCAGCGGCATGGTGGCCTGCACGTGCCCGTTGCCGGGGAACCGCGGGGTGGTCATCGCGAAGGGCCGCTCGTCGCCGGTGGCCAGCGACAGGTCCACCGAGTGGGCGGTCTCGTCGAAGTGCCGCGACCGGTAGAGCATCCGCTCGGCGAGCCGGATCCGGGCGTGGTCGTTGAGGTCGTAGACCAGCTCGACGTAGCCGCGCAGGGCCGGCGGGATCTCGCCGTAGCGGGGTGTCAGGTCGAAGCCGTCGGCGAGCTTCTCCAGGTTGACCGTCAGCTCGTCCATCGCCGCCGACAGCTCCGGCATGGGTCCGTCGGCGAGCCGGGTCGCCAGGTCGGACACCCCGTCGAGCTGGTCGTCCTCGAGGTCCACGAACATGCCGCCGCGCAGCTTCGGGTCGCGCGCCGAGCGGCGGTGCAGCGCCGGCGCGTCGAGGAACGAGCGCAGCAGCGGCACGTGCAGCTTGGCGAAGTTCATCGCCGCCGGCACCGGCGACACCAGGTTCAGCCAGGCGTAGTACCGGTGGATGAGCGGCTCCAGCGCCAGGTTGGGGCGGGCGTGCACCAGGTCGTGGCTGGCGAAGGGCTGGTTCATCGCGCTCCCTCGGTGAAGTCCGTACGCAGTCGGTCCCGGACGGTCCGGACGACCTGTGCGAGGTGGTGGAAGTCTTCGTCGTCGGTGGGGGTGTCCAGCACGAAGGTGTGCACCCCGGCCCGGATCATGGCCAGCAGCCGCTCGACGGCCCCGGCGTGGTCGGCCACCAGGTACGGCCCGTCCGCCTGGCCGGAGCGGAACGGCGCGAGCCGGTACGCCGGGTCGACGGTGACGGCGCCGTGGCCGGCCTCCGCCTCGGCGAAGAGCCGCTGCTTCCAGACGGAGTCGGTGTTGGCCATGGTGACCGCGGTGATCTTCGCGCCGTCCGGGTCCTCCGGGAAACGGGCCTCGGCGACCCGCTCGGTCTCCTCCGCCGTCGCCCGGGTCAGCAGCCCGAAGTTCAGCGCGCCCGGTGCCCCGTCGGCGTCGGGCGGGGCCGCCGTGAGCATCTGGATGCTGGTGGCGCCCACCCGCTCGGCCACCTGCCGGGCGGCCGGGGACTGCCCGGCGACGAACAGCCGGGGCAGCAGGTGCGCGGGAAGGCCGGGGGTGAGCTGCAACCGGGACACCTGGTAGAACCGCCCGTCGAAGCTGAACGGTCGGCGGCTGCCCAGCACCCCCATCATGATCTCGACGTACTCGGCGAGGCGCGCGTACCGGTCGTCGTGGTCCAGCCGGTCGCCGAGCGCGTCCAGGTCGCTCACGGCGGTGCCGGTGATCAGGTTGAGGTCGATCCGCCGCTGGTAGAGCAGGCCGAGCGAGGCGACCATCCGGGCCGCGGTGAACGGGTGCTGGTAGACGGGGTTCACGGCGACCAGCGGGCTGAGCCGGGTGGTGCCGGCCGCCGCGGCGGTCGCCAGGACCCAGGGGTCGAGCACCGCGCCGCTGCCGGTGAAGATGAGCACCCCGTCGAGGTCCGCCGCGTCGGTGCGGCGGATGACGGACATCGCCGTGTCCGCGTACGCGGTCAGGTCCCGGACCCGGGGCACCACGGTGATGAAGCTGACGTCGGGCACGGCCTCACGCTCCCTCTTCGGTGACCGCGGCGAGCGCGGCCCGGATCTCCTGCGCCTCGCGCAGCTTGCCGTCGATCACCTCGGCGAGCGCGGCGACGGTGGGGGTCTGCAGGAACACGCCGAGTTGCAGGTCGACGTGGAAGGCCTGGGCGAGGTCGCGCAGCGTCCGGGCGGCGCTGAGCGAGTCCGCGCCGAGCATGAGCAGCGAGTCGTGCAACCCGATCCGGTCCACTCCGAGCCGGCGGCGCCACACGGCGGCCACCGCCTCCTCCAGGACCGAGCCGGCGGCGGGCTGGGCGTCGGCGGCGGGCTGGGCGTCGGCGGCCGGTGCCGTCGGCGTCGGGCCGGTCACGGGCGCCACGGCCACCGGGTCGACCCAGTGCCGCGTCCGCTGGAACGGGTACGTCGGCAGGCCGACGCGACGCCGCGACGCGCCCTCGTGCAGGGCGGCCCAGTCCACGTCGACGCCCCGGCACCACAGCTCGCCGAGCGCGCCGAGCAGCCCACGGAGGCTCCCGGCGTCGTCGGTCAGGGCCAGCGTCGACGCCTCGGCCGGGCCGACGGCCAGCGTCAGGTCGGCCTCGGCCGGCGCCCCGGCCGGCGCGGGCGGGTGGCTGCCGGCGCGCAGGGCGCGCCCGGCCTCCGCCACCGTCCAGCGGCCGTCGACGACGGCGGCCGTCACGGCGCCCGGACCCTCGCCGTGGGCGGCGACCGGGGACACGCCGCAGGCGCCGAGCAGCCGGGCGAGCGCGAGCTGCCCGGTGACGGTGGCCGCGTCGGAGCCCGGCCCGCCGGCGGCCGGGTCGACGCCCAGCTCACCGGCCACCCGGTCGACCTCCGCGCGCAGCCGGGGCAGGGCGTCGCACAGCGCGGCCAGGTCGGGGCAGGTGGCGGGGAACGCGTACGCGACCGTGGCGGTCTCCGGCGACGCCTCGCCCGCGCCGACGGCGGACAGCGCGCGGGTCGCCTCCCCGGCGTCGGTCGCCACCACGAAGGCCCGGTGGCGCAACGCGCGACGGCCGACCTGGCTGGTGTAGGCGACGTCGGCGAGGGCCTGCTCCGGGTGACGCCTGAGGTGCTCGGCGAGCCGGTTGGCGGCGGCGGTCAGCGCCTCGCCGCCGGCCGCGGAGACGGCGAGCAGCACGGCCGGCGGGTTCGACCCCGGCGGCGCGGGCGGCGGCGCCTGTTCGAGGATGACGTGCGCGTTGGTGCCGCCGACGCCGAACGAGCTGACCGCCGCCCGGCGCGGCCCGGTGGCCTCGGGCCAGTCCCGCAGCATGTCGTTGACGCGGAACGGCCCCCGGTCGAGGGAGGTCTGCGGGTTGGGCTTGCGGAAGTGGATCGACGGCGGCAGCTCGCCGTGGTGGATGGCGAGGACCGCCTTGATCAGCGAGGTCACGCCGGAGGCGGTGTCGAGGTTGCCGACGTTCGGCTTGACCGAGCCGATCGCCCATCCGGCACCCGACGCGCCGGCCGCGCCGTACGCCTCCTCCAGGGCGGACACCTCGATCGAGTCGCCCATCAGGGTGCCGCTGCCGTTGGCCTCGACGTACTGGATGGAGCCCGCCTCGACGTCGGCGACCCGCAGCGCCCGGCGGATCACCCGCACCTGGCCCGACCGGCCGGGCGCCACGAAGCTGACCTTGCCGGCGCCGTCGTTGTTCACCGCGGAGCCCTTGACCACCGCGTAGATCCGGTCGCCGGCGGCCTCGGCGTCCTCCCGGCGGCGCAGCACCACCACGCCGGCGCCGTCGCCCAGGTGGTAGCCGGCGGCCTCGGCGTCGAAGGCCCGGCAGCGGCCGTCGGGCGAGTTGATGCCGTCGGCCTCGTGCCGGTAGCCGCGGGGCACCGGGTTCTTGACGCTGACCGCACCCACGATGGCCATGTCGCACTGGTAGTCGAGCAGGCTGCTGATGGCGTGGTGCAGCCCGACCAGGGCCGAGGAGCAGTTGGTCTGCACCGTCATGCTGGGCCCGGTCAGGTCGAGCTTGTACGAGATGCGGGTGGCCAGGTTGTCCTTGTCGCTGGCGACGGCCATGCCCAGCCGGCCGGCGGAGTCGACAAGCTCCTGCTGGGGCAGCAGGTGGTAGAGCAGGTACTGGTTCAGGCCGCACCCGGCGTACACGGCGATGTCGCCGGGGAAGCGGCGGCTGTCGTAGCCGGCGTCCTCCAGCGCCTCCCAGGCGCACTCCAGCAGGATCCGGTGCTGCGGGTCGATAAGCGTCGCGTCCGTCGGCGAGTAACCGAAGAACTGGGCGTCGAACCGGTCGGCGCCCTCGATGCCCGACCACACCGGCACGTACGCCGGGTCGGCGCGTTCCTCGGCCGGGACGGCGTCCAGCTCGGCGGCGGTCAGCTCGCGGCCGGCGTCGACGCCGTTGCGGAGCAGCTCCCAGAACTCGGCGACGTTCGCCGCACCCGGAAACCGTCCGCTCATCCCCACGACGGCGATGTCCATCTCGCTGCTCATCGACTTCCCACTTCCTGAATACGCTGGCGCATCAACCGGCGGCGGTTCGCCACCTGCTCGTTGCGGTCGGGCCCCGGGTCGACGGGCGGGTCCGTCGCCGGGCGCGCGGGCTCGCCGAGGTGCTCGGCGAGCTTGCGCACGGTGGTGTGCTCGTACAGGTCGACGAGCGGGAACTGCCGGCCGAGGAGTTCCTGCAGGCGGATGTGCACCTGGACCAGGCTCAGCGAGTTGCCGCCGACGTCGAAGAAGTTGTCGTCGAGTCCGACTGCGCCGACGCCGAGGACGTCCAGCCAGATCTCGGTGACCTGGGCCTGGAGCCCGCCGGCCGCCGGGGCGAGCGGCCGGGCCGTGGCGCCCGCGCCCAGCCGGGCCAGCGCCTCGGTGGCCTCGGCCGCGACGGCGCGCCGGCTCACCTTGCCGGTCGCCGTGGTCGGCAGCTCGTCGACCAGGTGCAGCAGCGGCACCATGAACTCCGGCAGCCGCTGCCGCAGGTGGGTGCGCAGGTCGTGCAGGAGGTCCCGCCGCGCGGTGGCGCCCAGCGGGTCGTTGGCCAGCTCCGGCCAGTCGGCGCGCCGGGCCCGCGGCGGGGTCCAGCCGACCGTGTCGTCCGGGCGGGACGCGGGCCAGAACCGCAGGTCCATCGTGTACGGCTCGCGCGCGGTCGACGGCACCACGGCGGTCCGTCGGCCCAGCGCCTCGCCGATGCTCCAGCAGTCCTCCGGGTCGACCCCGGGCGGCAGCTCGCCGGTCGGGCGGGTCACCGGGTCGGCGTCGGCGAGACCGGCCAGCCTGCGTACGGGGCCGGCGACCGTGACCAGCCGCGCGTTCGGCACGTCGCGTACCTCCACCGGGCGGTTGCGGTTGCCGCGCAGCAGGCTCCGCAGCCGGGCGACGTCCAGCCCGTCGCGCGTCCAGTCCAGCCGCAGCGGCTCGACCGTCCCGGCGGCGTCGCCGTCGGAGGCGGTGCCCACGTGCAGGACGACGTCGTAGCGGAACGCGCTCAGCTCGTTGGCCTGCCGGCCGCGCTTGAGGTGCAGCTCCACCCCGGTCACCCCGGGCAGCCAGTCCGGCGCGGTGAGGAACAGGTCGGGGGCCAGCACCAGCTCGTCGTCGGCGAGCACCCGGGCGGCGACGCGGCGGCGCAGCTCGGCGACGGTCAGCCCGGGCTCCGGCTCGGCGCCCAGCTCCACCGAGGCGTGGAACACCTCCAGCAGGTCGAGGTCGCGTACGTCGCCGAGGTAGATCCGCCCGCCGGGCGAGGCCGCGGTGACCGCCGCGCGCAGCACCCCGCGCAGGTAGTCGTGGTGCGGGAAGTACTGGGTCACCGAGTGCAGCACCACGGTGTCGAAGCTGCCGGCCTCGATGCCGGTGATGTCGTCGGCCTCCCGCAGCAGCAGCGTGACCGTGTCCCGGTCCACCCCCTCGGCGTCGAGCCGCTGTTCGAGCACCTTCAGGCCGGCGGCGGAGAAGTCGGTGCCGACGTACGCCTCGCAGTCCGGCGCCAGCGCCAGGGTCAGGTTGCCCGTGCCGCAGCCGAGTTCCAGCAGCCGGCGGGGGCGCAGCTCCCGGATCCGCCGGACCGCCTGGTCGATCCACTCGCCCATCTCGACGTCGGTGAACGGGGCGCCCGTGTAGCTGCTGGTCCAGATCGCCTGCTGGGCCTCCTCGGCGGGACCGGCCTCGGTGTACATCCGGTCGTAGAGCAGCCGCCAGTCCGACACCCGGGTGGTGGCCGGCGCCCCGCCCGGATCGGCTCCGGTCGGCGCCGACGACCCGCCGCGCTGCCGGGGCACGACCGCCGCGACGATCCGCTGCTCCCCGCCGCCCGGCGCCTCGGCGAGCGCGGCCACGGCGGCGGCCACCCCGGGGTGGGCCCGCAGCGTCGCCTCGATCTCGCCCAGCTCGATCCGGAAGCCGCGGACCTTCACCTGGTGGTCGGCCCGGCCCAGGAACTCCAGCCGGCCGTCGTGGCTGAACCGGCCCCGGTCACCGGTGCGGAACAGCCGCCCGCCGTCGCCGTACGGGTCGGGGACGAACCGCGTCGCGGTCAACGCCGGCTGGTCGAGGTAGCCACGGGCCAGGCCCGCCCCGCCGACGTACACCTCGCCGGCGAAGCGGGGCGGCACCGGCCGCATGGCCTCGTCCAGGACGTAGATCCGGGTGTTGCCGATGGGCCGCCCGACGCTGCCGACCCGCTCCGGTCCGGTGACCACGTCCAGGGTCACGTCGGCGGAGATCTCCGACGAGCCGTAGAGGTCGACCAGGACACAGCCGGGCAGGGCCGCCAGCCACCGCGCGGCCAGGTCGGCGGTGAGCGCCTCCCCGCTGGAGTGGCAGTAGCGCAGCGCCGACAGGCGTCCGCCGACGTCGGCGACGCCGTCGAGGATGGCCCGCAGCAACGACGGTACGGCCACCAGGCGGGTGACCCGGTGCCGGGCGAGCAGGTCGACCAGGCGTACCGGGTCGCGTCCGACGTCCTCGGGCACCACGACGACCGGGGCGCCGGCGAAGAGCGGCAGGAACATCTCGCCGCCGGAGTCGAAGAAACTCAGCGAGGTCTTGTGGCTGCCCACCTCGTCCGGCCCCACCGGGAAGCGGTCCATGATCCACCGTTGCCGGTTGACGATGCCCCGGTGCAGGCCGAGTACGCCCTGCGGGGTGCCGGTGGACCCGGAGGTGTAGACGACGTAGGCCACGTCGTCGGGGTGGGCCGTCGGCCGCGGATCGCTGTCGTCCTCGGTCGCGAGGGACTCCTCGGCCGGGTCCACGACCTCGACGTCCGGGAGGTCGACGGCCGCGCCGGGGGCGGCGACGAGCAGCCGGGCCCCGGAGTCGGCGAGCATGAACCGCAGCCGCTCCACCGGGTACGACGGGTCGAGCGGCACGTAGGCGGCGCCGGTCTTGAGGATCGCCAGCACGGCGGTGAGGCTGACCGTGGAGCGGGGCACCAGCAGGCCGACCCGGGTGCCCCGGCCGGCGCCCAGCCCGATCAGCCGGTGGGCCAGCCGGTTCGCCGCCGCGTTGAGCTCGGCGTAGGTGAGCCGGGTGGTGCCGTCGGTGGCGGCCGGCGCGTCCGGGGTCCGGCGGGCCTGCTCGGCCACGATCTCCGGCGCGCACCGGTCGGTGTCGTAGTCGGCCGCGGTGTCGTTCCACTCCACAAGCACCTGCCGGTGCCGTTCGGCGCCGAGCAGGGGCAGGGCGCCGACGGGGGTCGCCGGCGCCGCGACGGCCGCGGACAGCAGCGCGGTCAGCGCCTCGGCCAGCACGCCCATGGTGTCGGCGTCGAACAGGTCGGTGCTGTAGTCGAAGGTGCCCAGCAGTTCGCCGTCGTGCTCGCCCAGGTAGAGGGAGAGGTCGTAGTAGGTGGCCCGCTGCCGCACCGGCCGGCTGCGCACCCGCAGCCCGGCCCAGTCCCCCAGCGCCCCCTCGTGGTTGAGCACCATCGGCGTGAGGCCGAGCCGGTCGGTGCCGCGCCCGTGCTGGTAGGCGAAGGCCGCGCTGAGCAGCGCGCCGCGGCTGGCGTCGGCGGCCTGCCCGAGCCCCTCGACGATCCGCCCGAACGGCACCTCGGCGCGGTCGGAGGCGGCCAGCACCGCGTCGTGGGCCGCCCGGGCCAGGGCGCCGAACTCCGGGTCGGCGGACAGGTCCACCGGCACCGGCAGCGGGTTGACCAGGTAGGCGACCAGGTCGGCGAAGCGGCCGCGGACCCGGCCGGCGTGCACGAAGCCGAGCGGGAACGTCGCCTGACCGGCGTAGCGCGACAGCACCGCCGCGTAGCCGGCGAACAGCACGGCGGTGCGGCTGACCCCCTGCGCGGCGGCGAGCGCGTCGATCCCGGCGCACAGGTCGGCGTCGAGCCGGAACGCGTGGGCGGCGCCCCGGAAGGTGCGCACCGACGGGCGGGGCCGGTCGGTCGGCAGGTCCAACGGCACGAGGTCGGCGACCTGGGCCTGGCACGTCGCGGTCAGCTCCCGGCCGGCGGGGCCGTCCAGGAAGGACCGCTGCCAGGCCACGAACTCGGCCGGGTGGGCGGCGGGTGCGGGCGGCGCCGCGTCGTCCCCGGCGGCGTGCCGACCGTAGCCGGTCGCCAGGTCCTCGACCAGCACCGCCAGCGACCACACGTCCATGACGCTGTGGTGGGTGCAGAGCAGCAGCGTGTGGCGGTCCGCCGCGTGCCGGAACAGCACGGCGCGCAGCAGGGGCGGGCCGGCGAAGCCGACCCCGAGTTCCGCCTCGATCTCCTCGTCGAGCCGGCCCGCCGGCCAGCCCGCCGCGTCGCGCACCTCCAGCGTGACCTCGGCGTCGTCGGCCACCCGCTGGGTCACCTCGGCGCCGGCGTCGTCGTAGCGGGTGAGCAGGGCCGGGTGCCGCACGCCGAGGTCGCGCACGGCGCGGGCCAGCGCCGCGGCGTCCAGTTCGCCGTCGACGGTGACCGCGCGGCACAGGTTGAGGTTGGCCGGGTCCTCGGCGAGGGCGCCCTGGAACCAGATCGCCCGCTGGCCGTACGACAGCGGGTAGGGCCCGTCGGCGGCGGCCGGGGTGGCCGGCGGGTCGGCCGGCGCGGGCGCGGACGGCAGCGCGGCGGCCAGTTCGGCCACCGTGCTGTCGCCCAGCAGGTCGGTCAGGGCCGGGCGGACGCCCCACTCCCCCTCGATCAGGTGTTGCAGCTCCACGGCCCGCAGCGAGTCGAACCCGAGCTCCGGCAGGGATCGGTCCGGGTCGATCCGCTCCGGGTCGACGTCGAGCAGCCCGCCGGCCAGGGCGCGCAGTCGCTGCGCCTGCGCCGGCGCGGCGGCCAGGGCGGGGCGCGCCGCCGGGCGCAGGGGGTCGTCCGCGACGATCGTGGCGCTGCCCGCCGCGTACGCCCGCGCGCAGTCGCCGCGACGGGTCTTGCCGCTGGTGGTGACGGGGATGGTGCCGGGCGGTACGGCCAGCACCCGGTGCAGGTCGAGGCCGTGGACGGTCACCACGGCCCGGCGGGCCGCCTCGGCGATGGCCGGTGCCTCGTCCGACGCCCGGTCGGAGCGGGTCTCGTACCACAGGACCACGGCCTCGCCGACGCCGTGGCCGTCGTCGGCGACGTCCACGCCGAAGGCCGCGATCCGTCCGCCGAGGCGGGGGCAGGCGGCGCGGACGGTCTGCTCGATGTCGTCCGGGTAGTGGTTCTGGCCGCGGATGACCACCGTCTCCTTGATCCGGCCGCGGACGTACAGGTGGCCGTCCTGGCGGAAGCCGAGGTCGCCGGTGCGCAGGTAGGGGCCGTCGTCGGGGTCGCCGCCGAGGGTGGCGTGCAGGGTCCGCGCGGACTCCTCCGGCCGGTTCCAGTACCCGTCGACGACGCTGCCGCCCCGGACCCAGATCTCGCCGGCGGTGCCGTCGGGGACGGGGTGGCCGGTCGGGTCGACGATCCGGACCTCCGCCTCGGGCAGGATCTCGCAGCCGACCACCTCCGTGCCGGGGCGGTGGGCGGGTCCGGCGGGGTCCGGGTCGGCCACCGTGGTCACGACGGGCCGCTGCGCCCGCGCCCGCCCGGCGACCAGCAGCGTCGCCTCGGCCAGTCCGTAGCAGGGCAGGAAGGCCCGCTCGTCGAAACCGTGCGGGGCGAACGCCTCGGCGAAGGCGCGCAGGGTCGCCGCGCGTACGGGCTCGGCGCCGTTGAACGCCACCCGCCAGGAGCTGAGGTCCAGGGCGGCACGGTCGGCCTCGGCGACCTTGCGCACGCACAGGTCGTAGGCGAAGTTCGGCCCGCCGCTGATGGTGGCCCGGTACCGGCTGATCGCCTGGAGCCACCGCACCGGGGTGCGGATGAACGTCGCCGGGTCCATCAGCACCGTCGGCACGCCGAGGTAGACGGGGGTGAGCAGGGTGCCGATCAGCCCCATGTCGTGGTGCGGGGGCAGCCAGGAGGCCATCACCGTGGCGTCGTCGAAGGCGAAGGAGCGGCGGATGGCCCGCAGGTTCTCCAGCAGGTTCGCGTGGCTGACCATCACGCCCTTGGGGGTGCTGGTGGTGCCCGAGGTGTACTGGAGGAACGCCAGTCCGCCCTCGGCCACCGCCGGCTGCCAGCCGGCGGGCGCGGCGTCGAGGGACTCCAGCTCCAGGACCGGCAGCCGGCGACCGGGCATGAGCGTGGTCAGGTCCACGGCGCTCGTGACCGCGCGGGCGGCCAGCACAGCGGTGGCCTGCGCGTCGTCGAGGATCCGCCCGACGACCGGGGCGCTGGCCCGGTTGAGCCGGGCGGCCAGCGGCACCGGCACGGTGCCGGCGTAGAGGCAGCCGAAGAAGCCGGCGAGGAAGTCGACACCCGCCCCGACGAGCATCAGCACCCGGTCACCGGGACGGCAGTGCCCGGCCAGGGCCGCGCCGACCCGGCGGGCCCGGGCGTCGAGCGTCGCGTAGTCCACCGTGTCGGCGGAGCCGTCCTCGGCCACCAGGTGCAGGGCGGGGCCGTCGGGCTGGACCCGCGCCTGGTGCGACAGGGCGGCGCCCAGGTTGACGACGTCGGTCGCCTCGTGGATCAGGGCGCCGGGGTGCTCGGTCATCTGGCTCTCCACTCGCTGCGCAGGGGTCGGGCCGGGGGTCACGGCTGCCCGGGCGCGAGCCGGGCGGCCAGCTCCGCCACCGTCGGCGCGTCGAAGATGACCGCCACCTCGACGTCCGCCCCCAACTTCGCGCCGGCCAGGGCCACGATCCGGGTGGCCGTGAGGGAGTCGCCGCCGAGGTCGAAGAAGTCGTCGTGGATGCCGATGCCCTCGCGTCCCAGCACGTCGCACCAGATGTCCAGGAGCACCCGCTCGCGCTCGTCACGCGGCCCGTCGGCCCCGGCGGCGCCGGGCTCGTCCTGGCCGGGTGGTGGCAGCGCCGCGACGTCGAGCTTCCCGTGGTTGGTCAGCGGCAGCCGGGGCAGGCTGACGAAGGCGGCCGGCACCAGGTAGTCCGGCAGCCGCCGGCGCAGGTGGGCGCGCAGGTCCGCGGTGCCCGGCAGGTCGTCGCCGACGACGTAGCCGACCAGCCGGGCGTCCCTGGCGGGCGGGTCCCGGCGTACGACGACGGCGGCCTCGCGGACCGCCGGGTGGCGGCGCAGCGCGGACTCCACCTCGCCCGGCTCGATGCGGTAGCCGCGCAGGTTCAGCTGCCCGTCGCCCCGGCCGAGGAACTCCAGGACGCCGTCCGGCCCGAACCGGGCCAGGTCGCCGGTGCGGTAGACGCGGGCGCCGGGCGTGTCGGCGAACGGGTCGGGCAGGAACCGCTCCGCGGTCAGGGCCGGGTTGTCGAGGTAACCCCGGGCCAGCCCGGCGCCGCCGACGTACACCTCCCCGGCCACACCCGGCGGCACGGGCTGCATCGCCTCGTCCAGCACGTATACCCGGACGTTGGCCATCGGCCGGCCGATCGGGACGAAGGGCCGCTCGTCGTCGGGGTCGCACGGCCAGGCGGTGCAGGAGACCGACACCTCGGTCGGGCCGTACAGGTTGAACATGGTGACGTCGAGCCGGTCGAAGACCAGCCGCTGCGTCTCGGGGGTGAGTTCCTCCACGCCCGAGACGATCCGCCGCAGCGACTTCAGGTCCGCGGCGTCGGCGGTGAGCAGCACCTCGCGCAGGGCGGTCGGCGCGAAGTCGGCGTCGGTCACCCCGTGCTGGGCGATCACCGCCGCCAGCCGGCGCGGGTCGAAGGTCGCCGTCTCGGGCATCAGCACGCTGGCCGCGCCGTTGAACAGGGCCCGGAACAGCTCGTCCAGGGATACGTCGAAGGTGCAGGCCGCCTTGCGCAGCACCCGGTCGTGCGGGCCGAGCGGGAAGTTGCGCTGAGCCCACAGCATCCGGTTGGTGAACCCGCGGTGGGTGACCTGCACGCCCTTGGGCTGCCCGGTGGAGCCGGAGGTGAACAGGGTGTAGGCCAGGTTGTCCGGGTGCAGCGGCACGGCGGGGTCGGTGGCGGGACACGTGGCGGTCAGCGACGACTCGCCGTCCAGGTCGATGATCCGCCGGCCCGGGCTCCACACCTCGTCGCACAGGTCCCCGGCGGAGATCGCGACCGCCGGGCGGACCTGCCCGAGCAGCGCGTCCCGGCGGGCCTGCGGGTCGCGCGGGTTGACCGGCAGGTGGCAGCCGCCGGCCTTCAGCACCGCCAGGATCGCCACCACCTCGGCGGCGCAGCGGGGCAGGCACACCGCCACCGGGTCCTCCACGCCGACGCCGAGGTCGCGCAGGTGGTGCGCCAGGCGGTTGGCCCGTTCGTCGAGTTCGCGGTACGTCGTGCGGACGTTGCCCTCGACGACCGCCACCGCGTCCGGCGTACGCCGCGCCTGCGCCTCGACGAGGCGGTGGACGAGCGCCTCGGGGCCGAGGTCGGCGGCGGTGTCGTTCCACTCGTGCAGGATCCGGTGCCGCTGCGCGTCGTCGAGCATCGGCAGCCGCCACACGCTCGTGTCGGGCTCCCGCGCCGCCTCGACGAGCAGCAGCTCGAACTGCCGGGCCAGGTCGCGTACGGACTCGCCGGTGAAGAGGCTGGTGTCGTACTCGAACTCACCGATGAGCCCGTCGGTCGTCTCGGTGATCTTCACCGTCAGGTCCATCCGGGACCGGCCGGTCTCCATCTGGTGCACGTCGACCCGCAGCTCGGGCAGGTCCAGCCGGCTGGTGGGCACGTTCTGGAGCACGAAGGCGACCTGCGCGAGCGGCTGGTGGCTGCGGCTGCGCTCCGGCTGCAACGCGGCGACGAGCCGCTCGAACGGCACGTCGCGGTGCCGGAACGCGTCCAGCGAGGCCGCCTTGACCCGGCCCACCAGCTCGGCGAAGGTCGGTTCGCCGGACAGGTCGGCGCGTACCACGATCATGTTCAGGAAGCAGCCGATGAGGTGCTCCAGCTCGTGCTGTTCCCGCGTCGCGATGGGGCTGGCGACGACCATGTCCCGCTGCCCGCTGTGCCGGGCGAGCAGCACGGTGAAGGCGGCGAGCAGGGTCATGTAGGTGGTGGCCCCCTGACGCTGTCCGAGGGCGCGGATCCGGTCCGCGTCGGCGGCGCCGAGCCGGAACCACTCGGAGGCGCCGACGAACTGCTGCACCGCCGGGCGTGGGCCCCGCGTGGGCAGGGCGAGCAGGGGCGGCACGCCGGCCAGCTCGTCGACGCGCTCGCGCAGGTGGGCCGCCATCCGCTCCTCGCCGACCGCGGTGCGCTGCCAGGCGGCGTAGTCGGCGTACTGGATCGGCAGCTCGGGCAGGTCCGGCGTCGCGCCGGCGGCGAACGCGGCGTACGTGGCGGCCAGCTCGCGGCAGAAGATGGTGAACGACCACAGGTCGCAGACGAGGTGGTGCACGGTGACCCCGAGCACGTGCACGTCCGGGGCGATCCGGTAGAGCACCGTCCGCATGCTCTGGCCGGCGGCCAGGTCGAGCGGGACCCGCATCTCCCGCTCGACGGCGGCCCGCAGCACGGCGTCGTCGGGGTGCGCGGTGGCGCCGGGCAGGTCGACCACGTCGATGCTCAGCGGGGCGGGCGGCGTGACGGCCTGCACGACCCGCTCGCCGAGCTGGCGGAAGGCCGTACGCAGGATCTCGTGCCGGCGGACGACCTCCTCGATGCTCCGGCGCAGCGCGACCTGGTCGAGCGAGCCGGTCAGGATCAGCAGCGTGGCGTCGTTGTGGTGGACGGCGTCGTCCTCCAGCCGTTCGATGAACCAGAGCCGCTCCTGCGCGAAGGACAGGGGGGCCTCGGCGGCGTCCAGGCGGGGGATGGCGGCGCTGGCGGGTGCCGGATCGGAGCGGCTGGCGCGCAGCCGTTCGTCGAGCAGCGCCCGCGCCGAACTGGACAGCCGCGCCACGCGTTGCGTGACGTCACTCGCGACCGGATGCTCCTGCCGTCCCACTGGTCCTCCGTTGTCCGTCGGTGATCCGGCCGCGGTCCGGGGCCTCCACCGGACGCGAGCGTCGCACCGATGCGGGTGCCGATCCTCGATCTCTACCAGGCCGGCTGAGCGCTTAGTCAGCATGATGAGCGGTAATAGGGGTTTGACCTCACAATTCACGACATCTGTTCCGAGTCCTAGGGGTTGGGCAACCCGTTTCCCTGCCACATGATGGGCACGCTTGTGACGCCGCCGGCGCGCCAGCACGCAGCTCGTCCGACCGGCCGACCGGAGGTGATGCCAGGTGCGCGACGACCTCCGGATCCTGGCCGACCGGTCGTACCGGATGCTGTTCCTGGCCCGCACGCTGTCGCTGCTGGGCAGCGCCGTGATCCCGGTGGCGCTCGCCTTCGCCGTCCTCGACGCGCCGGGCGGCTCCGCCACCGACCTCGGCCTCGTGCTCGCCGCCCGGTCGCTGGCGCAGGTCGCGCTGCTGCTGTTCGGCGGTGTCCTCGCCGACCGGATGAACCGCTTCCGCCTGATGGTGGGCTCCGACCTGCTGGCCTTCGCCGCGCAGGCGACCCTGACCGTGGTGTTCGTCATCGGCCGGCCCTCGCTGCCGGTCGTTATCGCCCTGTCCGCCGTCAACGGCGCCGCCGCCGCGCTCTTCCTGCCGGCCTCCCGCGGCGTCGTGCCGCAGGTGGTGGCCCAGGAGCAGCTCCAGTCGGCCAACGCGCTGCTGCGGCTGTCGCGCAACAGCACCACCATCGGCGGCGCGGCCCTGGCCGGGGTGCTCGTGGCCGCCCTCGGCGCCGGCTGGGCGCTGGCGGTCCCCGCCGTCACCTTCCTCGGCTCCGCGCTGCTGCTGGCCGGTGTCCGGGTGTCGCACCCCGCCCGGGCCGCCGCCAGCACCATCCTCGCCGACCTGCGGGAGGGCTGGCGGGAGTTCAGCTCCCGGTCCTGGGTCTGGCTGGTGGTCGTGCAGTTCGCGTTCGTCAACGGTTGCTTCTCGGCGATCTACGTGCTCGGTCCGCTGACCGCGAAGGAGCAGCTGGGCGGCGTCACCGCCTGGTCGGTGATCGTCACCGCGCAGGCCGTGGGCCTGGTCGGCGGCAGCCTGGTGGCGATGCGGATCCGCCCCCGCCGGCCGATGCGGGTGGCGGTGCTGGCGACCTTCGGTTTCCTCCCGCCGTTCGCGCTGATCGCGGCCGGCGCGCCGGTCTGGCTGATCGCGGCCTCGATGCTCGTCAACGGCGTCTGCGTCGACATCTTCGAGGTCCTGTGGGACACCGCCCTGCAGAACCACGTGCCCAACGAGGCGCTGTCGCGGATCAGCTCGTACGACGCCATGGGCTCGTTCGTGCTCGGCCCGCTCTGCCTGGCCGTCGTCGGCCCGGTCGCCGAGCGGATCGGCGTCGCCCAGACGCTGCTCATCGCAGGCGGGGTGCTCGGTCTGGTGACCGTCGCGACCTTCTCCGCGCGGTCGGTGCGTCAGCTGCCCGCAAAAGTCCCCGCCGCACAACCCGCCACGGTGTGAATCCGGCGACCTCGCCGGCCACGGATCAGGGTGGAGATCGGAGCAGGATGGAGCACCGGATAAGTCGGCAGATGACCGACGCGACCGACGCGTACGGGCGGCGCTTGGGGGCCTACCTCGAGCAGTCCTCCTACTCGCGGCGGCGCGGCGGCCCGGGCGTGATCGACCTCGCCTTCGGCGATCCGCACGAGTTTCCCGCGCCGGCCCTGGTCGAGGTCCTGCAACGGCACCTGAGCCCGCAGCACACCGACTGGTTCGCCTACACCCGGGACCACCCGCCGGCCCAGGAGTCGGTGGCGGCCACCCTCAGCCGGGAACTCGCCCTGCCGTTCACCGCCGACGACGTCGCCCTGACCAACGGGGCGTTCGCGGGGCTGACCATCTGCCTGCGCAGCGTCTGCGACCCGGGCGACGAGGTGGTCTACCTCGACCCCGCCTGGTTCTACTACGAGCCGATCATCGCCTCGGTCGGCGCGGTCCCCCGGCCGGTGGCGTTGACCCCCGGTTCCTGGCGACTCGACGCGGAACTCGTCGCGGCGGCGATCACGCCCCGGACCAGCGCCGTCATCGTCAACAGCCCGAACAACCCGACCGGCGCGGTCTACACCGACGAGGAGTTCGCCGCGCTCGCCGAGGTGCTGCGGGAGGCGTCCGCCCGCAACGGCCGGCCGATCTACCTGCTGTCCGACGAGGCGTACCGGCGCATCGTGTTCGACGGCCGGTCGTGTCCCAGCCCGGCGACGCACTACCCGTTCACGTTCCTGGTGCACACGTACACCAAGACGCTCCTGCTGCCCGGCGAGCGCGTCGGCTACGTGGCGATCCCGCCGACCATGCCCGACCCGGCGGTGCTCCGCCGGGCCCTGACCGTGGCCCGCCTCACCACCGGCTGGGCGTTCCCCAACAACTCGCTGCTGTTCGCCCTGCCCGAGCTGGAACAGCACGCGCTACAGGTCAAGCCGATCGAGCAGCGCCGCGACCTGCTGGTCGACGCCCTGCGCGAGGCCGGGTACGAGGTCCAGCCGAGCGAGGGAACGTTCTACCTGCTGGCCCGGGTGCCGGACGCGGACGACTGGGCACACGCGGCCCTGCTCGAGGAGCGCGGCCTCCTGGTGCTGCCGGCCTCGGTGATGGGCGCGCCGGGCTACCTGCGGCTCTCCCTCACCGTCACCGACGACATGCTGGAGGAGACCATCGGCCGGCTGCGGTCGGCGCGGCCCTCGACCCGGGAGCACGCCAGTGTCCAGCGGTGACCTCCGCGAGGCCGACGCGGCCGTGACGCTCACCGCGGCGCCGGACGCGCCAGCCCCGGGCCGCCGGAACGCGACGGTGTCCACAGAGGAGGACCGGCCCGACGTCGAGGCCACCATGGCCCGCGCCCGCCGGGCCCAGGCGGAGGTCGAGTTCTGGCCGCAGGAGCGCGTCGACGACCTGGTCGCGGCCCTCGGCTGGGCGGCCTACCAGGAGGACACCGCCCGGTCGCTGGCCGACCTCGCCTACCGGGAGACCGGCCTCGGCGACCCGGAGCACCTGTTCACGCTCTACCAGCGCCGGGTCCTCGGCACGCTGCGTGACCTGCACGGCGTCGTCACCAGCGGGATCATCGAGGAGCTGCCGGAGCGTGGCCTGCGCAAGCTGGCCAAGCCCATCGGGGTCATCGCGGTGGCCAGCCCCGCCACCGCGCCCTGCTCCGGGGTGGTCGGCAACGCCCTGCCGATGCTGAAGACCCGCAACGCGGTGGTCATCACCCCCAACCCCCGGGCCCGGCACTCCGCGGCCCGCACCGTCGAGCTGCTGCGTCAGGCCCTGGAGACGGTCGGCGCCCCGCCGGACCTCGTCCAGTGCCTGCCGGTCACCGACCGGCAGACCACCGAGGCCCTGATGGCCGCCGCCGACCTGGTGATCGCCGCCGGCGGGCCCGGCACGGTACGCCGGGCGTACCGCAGCGGCACCCCGGCGATCAGCGCGGGCGTCGGCAACCCGGCGGTGATCGTGGACGACTCGGCCGACGTGGCCGCCGCGGCGGAGCTGATCGTGCTGGGCGGCAGCTTCAACAACGGCACCTCCTGCTCGTCGGAGAGCAACGTGCTGGTGGACGCCGGGATCGCGGCCGCCTTCCTCGACCAGTTGGCCCGGCAGGGCGCCCACCTGTGCGACGCGGCCGAGACGGCACGGCTGCGTACGCTGCTCTGGCCGGACGGGCGGGGGCTCAACCGCGACGCGGTCGGTCGACCCGCCGCGGCGCTCGCCGCCGCCGCCGGGATCGACCTGGCCGAGCCGACCAAGACCACCGCCCTGGTGGCCCAGCTGCCTCCCCTGGCGCCCGGCGGTGTCCCGGCGCTCGACGACCCGATGCTCGGCGAGAAGCTGGCGCCGGTCTTCACCGTGTCGACGTTCAGCGCCTTCGACGACGCGCTGGCCGCGGTGGAGACGCTGCTGGGCCGGATCGGGCAGGGCCACAGCTGCGGCATCCACACCGACCGGCCCGACCGGGTGGTCAGGCTGGCCGAGCGGGCCCGCGCCGGACGGGTGATGGTCAACCAGTCGACCGCCGTGGGCAACAGCGGCAGCTTCGACAACGGGATGCCGTTCACCCAGGTCATCGCCAGCGGCAGCTGGGGCGGTTGCTCCCGGTCGGAGAACGTGACCTGGCGCGACTTCCTCAACTACACCTACGTCTCACATCCCCTGCCGGTCAGCCTGCCGGACGAGGAGACCCTCTTCGGCGCCCACTGGCGACGCCTTCCCTGACGGAGACCCCGCACATGGACATCAGCCCTCCCGAGGCGCCACCGCGCGACCTGACCCAGGCCGAGATCGACGCGTTCCACACCGACGGCGTGGTCCGGCTCTCCGGCATGATCGACGACAAGTGGCTCGGCCGGATCGCCGAGGGCGTCGAGTACCTGCTCGCCAACCCGACAGTGCTGGCGCAGGCGACCGCGTTGCTGGGTGGCGGCGGGTTCGCCGGGGACGCCTTCATGTGGAAGACCCACGACGGCTTCCGCGACTTCATGTTCTTCTCCCCCGCGGCGCGCATCGCCCAGCAGCTGTTCGGCTCCACCGCGATCACCGCCTTCTACGACCAGATCTTCGCCAAGCCGGCCGGATCGGGTGCCCCGACGCCGTTCCACGAGGACGTCAGCTCCTGGCCGATCGCGGGCGAGCAGGTGTGCGCGATGTGGATCCCCCTCGACCCGTGCACCCCCGACACCGCCGCGCTGCAGGTGGTGCGTGGTTCGCACCGCTGGGGCCGGCGCTACGTGCCGATCACCCCGGGGGCCACCCACCTCGGCCGGCGCGAGGAACTCGAGGCGGTGCCGGACGTGTCCGACCACGAGATCCTGAGTTGGGACCTCACGCCCGGCGACATCGTGCTGTTCCACCCGGCCGCGTTGCACGGCGCCACCGGCACCGGCCCCGAGCGGCAGCGTCGGGCGTTCGTCTCCCGGTGGGTGGGCGACGGCGTCACCTTCCAGCCGCAGCACGCCGTCCTGCCGCTGCTGTGGGAACACGGCCTGCGGCCCGGTGACCCCATCGGGGGTCCGCTGTTCCCGAGGGTGCTGCCGACGCCGGTGCCGACGGAGACCGGCGCCCGCTTCGACGGCCCGCAGCAACCCCACGCCGAGCGGGCGGAGGAGTTCCTCACCATCCTGAGGATGCTGTAGGTGTTCGGAGAACTCACCGCCACGACCGCCGCCGGCCGGGAGCTGGTCTCCCTCGCCGAGGGCCACGTCGGCACCCTCGCCGAACGGGCCGGCCGGCACGACCGGGACAACACGTTCGTCGCCGACAACTTCGCCGACCTGCGCGACAGCGGGGTGCTCGCCGCATGCGCCCCGACCCGGCACGGCGGGCTGGGGGTCCGCTCCCTGCACGACGTGCTGGTGGCCGTCTCCCGGCTGGCCCGGGGCTGCGGGTCGACGGCCATCTGCGCGAACATGCACATGGCCTCGGTGTGGGGGCAGGTCCGCCGGTGGGAGCGGGCCGAGGCGGACGGTGACCGGGTCCGGGCGGCGCAGCTCGACGCGATCCTGGAGGCGTTGGGCGGCTCCGACCTGATCATGGCCGGGGCCTCCACCGAACCGGGCGCGACGTGGAACGGCGCGCTCACCGAGGCCGTCCGCAAGGGCGACGAGTACGTCGTCACCGGGCGCAAGACGTTCGTCACCAACTCGGCGGTCGCGGACTCGTTCAACGTCGCGGTCCGGGTCGCCGGTCCCGACGGCGGGTGGCGGCACGCCGAGGCCGTCGTCCTGGCCGGCACGCCCGGGCTGACCGTGCTCGGCGACTGGGACGCGCTGGGCATGCGGGGCTCCGGCAGCCACGGGCTCCTGCTGGAGGACTGCGTCGTGCCCGCCGACCGGGTCACCGTCAGGGAGCCGTTCGGCCCGCCGACGCCGGAGGACCTGGCGCGCTCCTGCGCGATCAACTTCCCCCTGCTGGGCGCCTCACTGGGGATCGCCGAGGCGGCCTTCCAGATCGCCGTGGAACACGCCACCAGGGTGCCCCGGCAGCCCGGACGGGCGGCGCCGGCACACCACCCGTCCGTACAGCGGGAGATCGCCGCCATGGAACTCGACCTGGCGGCCACCCGGGGGGTGCTGGAGCGCTCCGGACGCCTGGTGGACGCCCTGTTCGCCGCCGACGACCCGGCGCAGCGGTCCGAGGCCGCCGTCCGCGACGTCGTACGGGGGTGGCAGACCGCGAAGCTGCTGGCGAACCGCACGGCGGTGAGCACGGTCGACCGGGCCATGACGATCTGCGGCGGGGCGTCCTTCAGCAGCCGGCACCCCCTGTCCCGGCTGTACCGCGACGCCCGCGCGGGCGGCTTCATGCAGCCGTTCGGATCGCTGGACGCCTACCCGTACATCGGGCGGGTCGCGCTCGGACTCGACCCGCACGCCGACTGAGGCCGGCGGACGCCGGACGCCGCCGCGCGCCACGGACCCGTCCTGCCGCCCCCGGGGGCCGGGTCGGGAGCTACCGTCGCGCGGCGGGCCTGCCGGGTGCCGGCAACGCGCGCACGTCCAGCTTCCCGCTCGGCGTCCGGGGCAGCTCGTCGAGGCACACCACGGCGCCGGGCAGCAGGTAGTCGGGCAGCGTCTCGCGGAGCTGGTCGCGCAGCTCGCGGGCGGTCGGTCCGGGCGGCTCGCTCGGCACGACGTACGCGACGAGGCGCGGGACGGCGCCGGTCCCGGCGACCGGCACCACCGCCGCCCGGCGCACCCCGGCGCACCGGCGTACCGCCTGCTCCACCTCGCCCAGCTCGACGCGGTGGCCCCGGATCTTGACCTGGCCGTCGCGGCGGCCGTGGAACTCCACAAGTCCGTCAGGGTGGCGGGTCACCAGGTCGCCCGTGCGGTAGCACCGGCCCTCGGGATGGTCGGTCGGGAACATCTCGCCGGTCGTCGCGGGGTCGTCGCGGTAGCCGCGGGCGAGCCCCGCGCCGAAGATCAGCAGCTCCCCCTCGACGCCCGCCGCGACCGGACGCAGGTCGGCGTCGACGACGGCGACCCGCGCGTTGTCGATCGGGCGGCCGATCGGCACGGTGGCGGTGCCCGGGCGCGCCGCCGGGTCGGCCGGCACCTCGAAGGTGAGCGCGCCGACGGTGGTCTCGGTCGGGCCGTAGTGGTTGACCATCCGCACGCCCGACAGCTCGCGGACCTGGTCCACCAGCTCCCACCGGCACACCTCGCCACCGACGATGAGCAGGCGGCGGGGCAGGGCCCGCTCCGCCGCCTCGTCGAGCAGCGCCGCCAGGTGCGAGGGGGTGATCTTCAGGACGTCGACGCGGTGCTCGTCCTGGTAGTCGGCGAAGTCGTCGGGGTCCGTCGCGGTCTCGGTGGGCACCAGGTGCAGCGTGTCTCCCCCGGTGAGGGCCGGGAAGACCGCGGTGTGCCCGAGGTCCGTCGCGAGGCTGGTCACCGACGCGAAGCGCAGCCGTTCGCCGTCGGCCCGTTCCGGGTCGACCAGCCGGGCGACGAAGGCCGCGTAGTTGGCCAGGGCCGCGTGCGGGATCTCGACGACCTTGGGTACGCCGGTGGAGCCGGACGTGAACACGGTGTAGGCGAGCTGGTCCCCCGCGACCGGCGGCGGACCGCCCAGCGCCCCGGCGCGCTCCGCCGCCGCCCCCGCGCCGATCCAGCCGGCCAGGTCGACGGCGAGCACCACCTGCCCGGACACCGGCGGGTCGTCGCGATCCGTCACCACGACGGCGGCCCCGCAGCCGCGCAGCTGGCTCTCGACGCGGGCCCGGGGCTGGTTGACGTCCACACAGGCGTAGCCGGCCCCGGCGTGCAGCGCGGCCAGGCACGCCACCAGCTGGGCGGCGCCCCGGTCGGCCAGGACGGCCACCGGGGCGGCTGGCGCACCGTGGCGCCGCAACACGTCGGCGAGACCCGCGACGGCGTGGCGCAGCTCGGCGTAGCTCAGTGTCGCGTCCGCGCCGACGACGGCCGTACGGTGGCCGTGCCGTTGCGCGGCCGCCCAGATCAGCGCGGGCACCGCCCGGTCGGGGTGCCACCCGGTCGGCGGTCCGGGCACCTCGGGATCGGCGGGCATGGCAGGTCCCTTCGGTTCGACGGCGGCGGGCCGACAGGTCGCCGGTCGACCGTGGGGTCGCGCGGCACGGGCTTGCGGTGGCAGCGATCGTGACACGGGGGCCGCACCGCGACAACACCTCATTCGTGCCGCGAACCCCTATCGTCGGGGCCGCTCGGCGGACGACGACGGGTCCGGTGTGGTCAGACGGCCACCATGCAGTTGTCGGAGCCGCTGTCGCGCCCCCGGGCGCTGACGATCCCGGCGGAGCCGTCGCCGTAGTAGCGGCAGAACAGGCCCGCCGCGCGGCCGCCGAACAGCAGCGGCCCGATCACCGGGGCGACCTCGACGTCGTGGGGCTCGTCGGCGCCGTCGGCGAGGAGCGCGACCCGGCACGTACGTGGCGCCACGAAGTCCTGCACCACGCTGGTGCCGTCGGCGGCGGCCTCGGCGACGGCGGACTCCCACGTCGCCTGGTCGACCTCGCCGCCGATGACCACCTGCTTGCCGCTCTCCCCCAGGCCCGCCTTGAGCACCAGCAGGTCCCGGTTCGCCACGACGAACGGGAGCAGCTCGACCTCGCGACCCGCGCGGCTGGTGCGGCGGTCCGCGAGGATCCGCGTCCACGGCACGTACCTGTCGACGAGGCTCCGGTCGGCCGCGCTCATCCACGGCCGGCCCTCCGAGAGCAGGCCCATGGTCAGCTTGCTGTGCATGAAGGTCGACGTCTGGGTGCCCACGAGCAGGCAGCCGTTGTCGAGCGCGTCCTGCACGTAGCTGGTGTCGAGACCGGCGTCGAGCCAGTCCGGGATGGTGAAGTTGCGCAGCCCGATCGGGTAGCGCAGGTGGGGCGGGCAGTCCCACGCCTCCGGCAGCTCCTCGGGCTCGAAGAAGCGGGCGGTGAGGCCGTGGTTGTTGAGGTAGTCGGCCTCCAACTGGAAGTAGCGGCTCTGCACGCCGTAGACCCGGGCGCTGCCGACGATGGCCACCCTGGGCGCCAGCCCCAGCTCGGCGCAGAGCGAGCGGTACATCTCGGCGCGCACGGCGAACGGGTCCGGGGAGCTGAACGGGGTCCTGCCCTCCGCGTCGCCGTGCAGCCTGCGCCACACCTCGAGGCGGCTGCGCGTCTCCACCACGCCGCCGAGCGCGCCGCTGACGTTGAACTCCAGGAACTGGGGCCCGTCCGGCCCGATGACGACGTCCGGCCGCACGACGCAGTCCGGATAGCGCTCCTCGACGAACGGGTCCCGCACGAACAGCTGATCCTCGCTCTGCGGCATGCGGTAGGCCGCCAGCCGGCCCTGCGTGGTGGGGGCCGTCTCGAGGGCGGTGCGGCGGAGCAGGTCGACCAGCGCGGCGGCCGCCCGGAAGATCTCGGCGTAGGACGCGCGCGGGATGGCGATCGGTGCCGCCGGCAGCAGCCGCTGGTAGGGCCAGCCCGTGTCCCGCAGCTCGTGGCGGAGCATCCCGCGGATCGTCTCCGCCGGCGCGGCCGGCGCCACGCGGTGGGTGCCGAACCACGGATGCCCGGCCGGCCCCGCACTGCCGACATGCTCGCGCACGGTCATCTGACGCTCCCCGGAATCGCACGTCGGGCCGGCGCCGGTGCGTGCTCGCCGCGGGGCCGGTGTCTCCGAAACGATGATCGACATAGACTAACATTCACGTCCGACGGGGACCGCGTCGGTTCGTCCACCTCCGACACGGGAGAACTGCCGATGACCTTGCGTCATGTCCAGGGCAACGAGTACCGCGAAGAGCACGGCGGGGACTACGAGGACTTCGAGCCCGGCATGGTGATCCGGCACTGGCCGGGCCGCACCATCTCCGAGACCGACAACACCTGGCTGACCCTGCTCACCATGAACCAGCACCCGCTGCACTTCGACGAGCACTACGGCGCGGGCAGCGAGTACGGGCGGGTGCTCGTCAACAGCGGGATCACCCTGTGCCTGATCGGCGGCATGACCGTGCAGGCCCTGTCGGCGCGGGCGGTGGCGAACCTCGGCTGGGACAAGGTCCGCCTGCGCGAGCCGGTGTTCGTCGGCGACACGTTGTACGCCACCAGCCGCATCCTCGACAAGCGCCTGAGCCGGTCCCGGCCCGGCCAGGGCATCGTCACGGTGGAGACGACGGGCACGAAGTCCACCGGCGAGACGGTCATCGTCTTCGAGCGTTCCTTCATGGTCCGCTGCCGGGAGAGCTCCGCCTGACCTACGCCACGGACGCCGCCCCCTCGTGCAGCGCCACGGCGGCGGCGGTGTCCTCGATGGCCATCCCGACCGTACGCAGGACGGACGTCCGCCCGCCGACGCGCACCCCGCCGGTGACCAGCGTGCCCAGCTCGTGCAGGTCGTCCACGCCGATCAGGCCGGCGGCCAGGGCGGCGCGCACCTCACCGGCGCCGTCCAGCGCGGCGGTGCGGTCCTCGACGACCGCCACGGCGTCGGCCAGCAGGGCAGGGTCGAGTTCGATCGCGTCCGGGTGGGTGCCGCCGATGACGTTGACGTGCGCCCCGGGCGCCACCCAGTCCGCCTCCACCAGCGGCGTGTTGTCGCTGGTGGAGGTCGCCGTGCAGATGATCGCCGCGTCGGCGACGGCGGCCTTGGCGCTGTCGCAGACGCTCGCGTGCACGGGGTGGGGCACGGCGTCGCGCACCCAGTCGGCGAACTGCTCCGCGCGGTCCCGGGTCCGCGAGAACACCCGTACGCTGCGGATCCGGCGCACCGCCGCCACCGCGCGCACCAGCGACCGCGCCTGCACCCCCGCCCCGATGACCGCGAGGTCCTCGGCGTCCTCGGCGGCGCACCAGCGGGTCGCCAGGGCGGCGACCGCACCGGTGCGCACGGCGGTCAGCTCCGCGCCGTCGAGCAGGGCCGTGATCTGCCCGGTGGTCAGGTCCGTCAGCGCGACGACCCCGTGGATCAGCGGCAGGCCGCGCCCGGGGTTGTCGGGGGTGAGCGTGGTGATCTTGACGCTGCCCACGCCGCGCCGCTCCCAGACCGCGGGGCTGACCAGCAGGACCCGCTGGGGGCCGTGCTCGATGACGGTGCGCGCCGGGGAGTCGGTCCGGCCGGCGACCAGGTCCGCGAACATCTCGCCCAGCGCGTCGATCACCCGCACGAGCTGGGGCGTGCCCGCCATCTGTGCGGCGTCGACCGTCACCGGCCCGGTCATCCGGCAGCTCCGTCGGTGCCGAACCGGGCGGCCCAGGCGTCCTCGCGCGACACGGTGGCGCGGGCCATCCGGGCGAACGGCGGGCCGACCATGTTCCCGTCCAGCACGGCGATCCCGCCGTTGGCCGCCCGTACGGCGTCGGCCACCCTGCGCGCCAGGCGCAGGTCGTCGGCCTGGGGGCGCAGCACCCGGTTGATCTCGTCGAGCTCACCCGGGTGCACCGTCGCCTTGCCGTGGAAGCCGAGCGCCCGCACCCGGGCGGTCTCCTGCGCCAGCACGGCCGGCTCGGCGAGCCGGAAGTTGGCGGTGTCGATGCAGGCGGTGCCGTGCCGGGCGCAGGCCAGCGCCATCGCCTGCCGGGCGGCGAGCATGGCCTCCCAGGTGATCTCGACCCCGAGCGTGGCGGCCAGATCGGCCGAGCCGAGGACCAGCCCGTCACTCGCCCCGGCGATCGCGTCGATCTCCGTGACCGCCTCCACTGTCTCCACCGTCACGTAGATCTCCGGGTGCGCGTCCGCGCTGGCCAGGATCTGCCGCAGCAGGGCCACCTCGGCCGCCGACGTCACCATCGTCATCATCACGATGCCGGGCCGCACCGAGCACTCCGTGAGGGCCACCAGGTCCTGCACCGCCGCGACGCTGCCCAGCTGGTTGATGCGCACCGCGACGTTCTCCGGCCGGGGCGCCTTCTCCAGGGCGGCCCGGCACACGGTGCGCGCGGCCGGCTTCTCGGCCGCCGGTACGGAGTCCTCCAGGTCGATCAGGTGCACGTCCGCGTCGTAGGACCAGGCCTTCACGACCCGGTCCAGCGACAGCGCCGGGGTGTAGAGGATGCTGCGCGGGATCGCCCGCGCGGCGCCGGTCATCGGGTCACCGGCTCGGGTCGTTCGGCTGCCGGGCGGGCGCCCGCCTCGACGAGCACGGAGCACAGCCTGGTGATCTGTTCCTCGGTCTGGCCCGCGCGCAGCATGACCCGCAGGCCGGCGGTGCCGCGGGCGACGATCGGGAAGAACACCGGCGAGGTGTAGAACCCGGCCGCGAAGACCCGCTGGGCCGCCTCGACGACGGTCTCGTCGGTCATCGGCACCACCCGGATCGGGTACGTGCTGCCCGACTGCTCGGTCGCCAGCAGCGAGTCGAACAGCGCGATGTTGGCCCGCAGCCGCCCCTGCAGCCGGGTGAGCTCCTCGGTGCGGTGGATCTCCGCCGAGGCGAGCGCGGCGCCCACGGCGGCCGCGTTCATCTTCTGCGAGTAGCCCAGGGGCCCCGCGAAGCGTTCGACGATCCGCCGCGTCTCCTTGGGGAAGCCGTCGAGCAGGATCGCCGTGCCGCCCGCCCCGAAGCCCTTGCTCAGGGTCGCGACGGTGATGGTGCGGTCGTCGCGCACCGGGCAGTGCGAGCGGACGTAGCCGATGCCGCGCTCGCCGTACGCCGACAGCGAGTGCGAGTCGTCGTAGAAGACCATCATGTTGTACTTGTCCTGCAGCACGGCCAGTTCCTCGACGGGCGCGTAGCCGCCGAGGCTGTCCGAGCCGTCCACGACGTAGCAGACGCGTTCGTAGGTGCGGCACATGTCCTCGAGGTAGTCGAGGTCGTGGTGGCGGCAGGTGACGACCTCGGTCTCGTCGGCGCAGTTCGGCTTGGCGTTGGCCATCGACACGTGCGCGTTCTTGTCGAAGACCATCAGCGGCCGGGTGCCGTTGCCGAGGTGCCCCGACGCGATCAGCGGCAGCAGGCCGGTGCTGGCCGCCGCCGTGGAGATCGCGCTGATCACCATGGCGTCGAACAGCTCGCCCAGCGACTCCTCCAGCTCCAGCAGCACCGACGTCTGGACGCGGGTGCGCGGGATGCAGTGGTCCAGCACGCCGAAGCGGCGCAGCGCGGCGACGGCCCCGTCGATCACCTTGGGGTGGGTGTCGAGGTCCAGGTAGGAACAGACGGTGAAGTTGACGAACTCGTGGCCGTCGGCCATCCGGAACACGCCGTCGGAGAGGTCGCCGACGATGCCGGCGACGCCGTGCTCCTCGGACATGTTCCAGAAGGTGTTCCCCACACCGATGAGCTTGTCGTTGTTGCGGTAGCGGTGGGTGGGGGTGATGGACTTGCGCTCGCTCATCAGGAGTTCACCTCGGTGGGCTTGTAGCTGTAGACACCCTTGACCCTCCGGTAGGCGTACGTGTACAGCGCGACGCCGAGCGCGTGCGGCCTGCGGAGGATCTTCTTCGACTTCAGCCAGAAATTGACGTTGATGTTCATCTCGTCCAGCGACTCGGCCTGGTGCCACCAGCCGAGCGGCAGGTAGAGCATGTGGCCCGGTTCGAGGACGAAGTCACGGCGCTGGGCCAGCTTGGGCGCCACCCTCGGGAAGCGCGCCAGGTCGACGTTGTCCAGGTCGAATACCTGGGACTTGTCCCCGAAGCCGCGCAGCACCGAACGCGGATAGTACTCGCGGGAACCGGGCGGGGCGATGATGAACCGCTTGCGGCCCTCCAGCGCGATGTTGAAGTTCTCGAACTCGTCGAAGTGGTTCTTGGTGAACACGCCGCGGTGGCTGATCCACAGGTTCGCCGCGTAGAGCGTGTCGCCGTAGCCGAAGAACTTGTCCGCGTCGAAGCCGATGACGGCGTTGACGTCGGCCGGGCTGTTGCGGATGTTCGACACCACCCGGTGCCACGTGCCCGGCGTCGTCAGGTGCCGCTCGTCGGCGAAGAAGTCGCGCAGCTTGATGTCGCGGGTCTCCCAGCGTCCCGGGTGGTTCTTGTCGCCCGGCTCGGTGAACAGGGTGACGGTCATCTCGGCCAGCCGGCTCGCCACGCCGTCGCGGCCGAGCCCCTGCACGTCGGGCGGCAGCGCGATCACCACGGGCACGTCGGCCTTGAACAGGCCGCCGGGGCCGACGGCCATGAACTCGTCGAAGGTCATGCGGGCCACGGGGACACCCGCCGACCCGTTCGCGTTGGACACTGCGTCCGGAACTCCCATGTCGCCTTTCCTCACTGCTGAGGGCCGCGGTGCGCGGCCGGTCACGCGTTGGCCCTGCGGGCGCTCAACTCCGCCACCACGTCCACGATCAGGTCCTCCTGGCCGGCGATGGCCTGTCGCCTGCCGAGTTCGAAGAACACGTCGCGCGCGTCGACGCCGGCGCGGCCGGACAGCTCGACCACCCGGTGCTTGAACCCGGAGAACACCCCGGCCAGGCCGCTCACGATGGACATCGAGGCGGTGACCGGAGGTGCGGGCATGAGCTCGCGTTCCGCGAGGTCGGCGGCGTCGAGGAGCGCGTACAGGTCGATGCCGGTCGCGAAGCCGCTGCGCTCCAGCACGGGGACGAGCACCTCGAGCTGCGTGTTGCCCGCCCCGGCGCCGAAGCCCCGCGCGCAACCGTCGATGATCAGGGCGCCGGCCTGCGCCGCGGCCACCGAGTTGGCGACGGCCATGCCGAGGTTGTCGTGGCCGTGGAAGATCACCGGCGTGTCGACCGCCGCGACGATCGCACCGATCCGCGCGGTGACGTCGACGGGCAGGAAGTGACCCGCCGAGTCCATGATCCCGACCGCCTGCGCGCCGTACGCGACGGCCTGCGCGGCGTGCTCGGCCAGCTCGGCGGGGGACGCCATGTGGCTCATCATCAGCACGCAGTGCGCCTCGGCGCCGGCCTCGCGCAGGACGTCGAGGTGGCGCTCGGCCAGCGACGTCTCGGTGGCGTGCACGCCGATGCGGACGACGTCGGCGCCGTGGCCGATCGCGCGCCGCAGGTCGTCGGAGGTGCCCCAGCCCGGCAGCATGAACACGCCCATCCGGCTGTGCCGCAGCGCCTCCCGGACCGTCGACAGCATCTCGTCGTCGCTGACCGCGGCCTGACCGACCTGTAGGGACGACGCGCCGAGGCCGTTGCCGTGGCCGACCTCGACCACCGGGATCCGCGCCGCGTCCGCCGCTTCCGCGTACCGGCGCAGGGCGACGGCCCCGAGCTGGTGGCGGACCGCGTGCTGGCCGTCGCGCAGCGTCGGGTCGTGGATCACGACGTTCCTCATCGGGCCGCCTCCGTCCGGGCGCTCCGGCCCAGCCGGGCCGCGTGCTGCTCGGCGACCAGGATGGCGGCCGAGTTGATGATGTCGAGGTTGCCGGCGTACCGGGGCAGCACGTCGCTGTGGGCGGTGACCTGGAGGGCGACCGTCACCCGGTCGTCGACCACGGTGCAGGCGGTCACCGCGTAGCCGGGGGCGAACGAGCGCACCTGCTCGGCCACCGGGTCGACCGCCGCGCGCACCGCGGCGACGTCGGCGCCGGGGATCCGCGCGTGCACGGCCGTCCGGAACGTCGCCGGCGGCACCGCCGGGCTGATGTTGAGGATGGCCTTGACGTCGCGTACGCCGGAGAACGTCGTGACGGCGTGCCGGGTCGTCGCCACGTACTCGTCGAGGTTCAGCCGGGTGCCGCGGCCCGCGACGTCACTGGCCACCGTCGAGACGACCTCGAGGTAGCTCACCGGGAAGCGGGCGGCGAGCGCGTGCGCGACCGGGATGGACGCCTGACCGCCGCAGCTGATCAGGTTGATGTTGCGCCCGGTCGTCGCCTCCACCCCGGTCACGGTCGGCACCACCATCCGGCCCACCCGGCTGGGCGTCATGTCGACCACCAGCGGGCCGAGCGGCTCCAGCAGCGACCAGTGGCGCAGGTGCGACGCCGCGTTGGTGGCGTCGAACACGACGTCGAACGCGTCCCCCGCCGCCAGCACGGCGTCGATCCCGGCGGCGCTGACGGGGTAGCCGAACCGCTCGGCGTGCCGCAGGCCCGCCGAGTCCGGATTGCGCCCGGCCACCAGGCGGCAGTCCAGCAGGGCGGATCGGTGGATCTTGCTGATCAGGTCCTGGCCGATCGCCCCGGTGCCGATGACGGCGACGGTGGCCGGTTCGACGACGCGGACCTCGGCGTCGGTCACGTCCGCGGTGAGACTCAAGGCGTGCCTCCAGGGCGCCGGAGCCGGCCGGTCCACGACCGCCGGGCGAGGGATGGGATGCGGGTGCCCGGACGGCCCGCGCGACGCCCACGGCGGCGCGGCCGCCCTCGGGGCGTCGCGGTCGGTGGACAGTCGGGATACGGGTGCGCCGGGCGGATGTCGGAACACGTCGTGACCGGGAGTCGTTCGGCGGAATCCGTTCGGCCGGAATTGCCGAGTCGAACAACAATCGGACATATACCTTGATCTCAGAAGTCTCGACGTATTAACCGAAGAAGCCCCCGTTTACCTGCACGACAACCAATGCGGCCGTTGCGCTCAGTCAGCCGCAGCGTTCCGTCGGATCGAAGCTATCAGATGGCCACGCCGAGTGGACCCGGCTGTTACGTCACTCTCGCGACAGTCCAGGCTGGAGTGTGAACCGTCACAGAGCCCGCGAACGGGCGACGCGCGGTGGCAGCCACCGACCCGCTCGCGGCGCTGCGGAGGGCCTCCGGGCAGGTCGTACGCCCGAGCTGCCCGCGCGGTCGCCCGGCGGGTCACCGATCCGTCGCGCGGCGCCGACGGCACTTCGCCCTCGACGCCGGCACGACCATTTGCGACTATCCTCGTCAGCTCCACCGTGCCGGCATTTTCGGACGGTCCGGCCGAATTGTCGACGGTGGTGTATCGGCAGATCGAAAAGGGGGAGGGAATGGCACGTCCGACCACCCGCCGGCGAAGCTCGACCGGCGCCGGATGACGACCGCCGCCGCACCCCCTGCCGGCCCCGCCCGCCCCGAACCGGACGCGCCCCGCCCCCGAGAGGACACACCATGACGACCACCCGGCCGCCCGCAGTGAGCAGGTCGCCACTGGGCCGCGCGTACGCCGAGCACGTCGCCCGGAGCGCGTCGACGGACGACCCGACGGCCGCCGCCCTGGACTCGGTCATCCTCGAGCCGTACCGGGACCGGTTCATGAGCGCCCCCGCCTTCCTGGCGGAGAGTGAGTGCCGGGCCGTCGCCCGGGATCTGCGCACGGTCTACGACCTGCTGCGCGCCCTACCGGAGCGGGTGTTCGACGGGGACCTCACCGCACTGGCCGAGGCCGTCGGCATGGATCCCCGGCAGACGGCGCTGATCACGCGCGGCACCCGCGTCGGGTCGCTCGTCCCGCTGGGCCGCGCCGACCTCTACCACGACGGCGCGGGGTTCCGGCTGCTCGAGTTCAACCTCACCAGCGCCCTCGGCGGCTTCGAGTCCGCCGACATCAACCGGGCGATGCTGGCGTACCCGCCGCTGCGGGAGTTCGTGGACCGGCACGGGCTCCGGTACCCGGACACGCTGGGCTGCATCGTGCGGATGATGTACGCCGAGTGCGCCGCGATGATCCCCACGGACCGGCCGCCCGTCGTCGCCGTGGTGGACACGACGGAGAACTACTCCATCGTGGGCGGCCGGCTCGAGGTGTTCGCCGAACTGCTCGCCGGGTACGGGATCGAGGGGATCGGCTGCCACCTCGGCCAGTTCACGTACCCGCAGGGCCGGCCGACCGTGGCGGGCCGCGCCGTCGACGTCGTCGTGCGCTACTTCCTGCCCGAGGACCTGGCCGACCCGACGGCGGCGGCCCAGGTGGAGCCGCTGCTGGTCGCCGCGGAGCAGGAGAAGGTCGGCCTGTTCAGCCGCCTGGACGCCGAGCTCTACGGCAACAAGGGCACCCTGGCCATGCTCTCCGACGACCGGCACCGGCACCTGTTCGACGCCGACGAGCGGGCCTGCCTCGACCGGCTCCTGCCGTGGACCCGGCACGTCCGCCCGCGCGGCACCGATCCCGAGGGGGCCGAGGTCGACCTGCTCGCCTACGCCCGGGCCCGGCAGGACGAGCTGATCCTGAAGCCGACGCTGCTGCACGGGGGCAACGGCGTACTGGCCGGGTGGACGGTGGGCGGCGCCGAGTGGCAGGCCCGGCTCGACGCCGCGCTGGACGGCCCGTACGTGCTGCAACGCCGGGTCCGGCCCGCCGCCGAGCCGTTCGTCGACGGCGCGGGCGGCGTGCGGGACCTCTACCTCAACTGGGGGGTCTACCTGGCCGACCGCGACGTCGTCGGCGAGGACGGCTACGCCGGCTGCCTCGTCCGTGGCAGCACCGACCCGGGGGTCGGGGTGGTCAGCATGGCCGGCGGCGCGAAGATCGGCTGCACCTTTCACGGTGGCTGAGCGCCGTCGCCTGCCGGGTGGGGCCGTCGCGCGCGTACCGCCGCCCGCCGGGGCCCGCGGGGGGGTGCCGCGGGGGGGGCCGGGGGGGGGGCGGGCCGGGGGGGGGGCGGCCGGGGGGGCGGGGGGGCCCCCCC
>NZ_JBEZEV010000046.1:0-43831 GCF_040649055.1 Micromonospora sp. NPDC049060 | reverse complement strand
CAGGATCAAACTCTCCAACAAAAACTTGTTGAAAAACTGTCCCGACAACAAAAAGTGTTGCCAAAGGAATCCAAGACCAACAAACCATAAATGGCCTGCCAGTCCGGGGTATAAATCATAATTGGCACTGGCTTATCAAGCACCCTGTTGAGTTCTCAAAGAACAACCACACACCGCCCAGGAACCCCACACCGTGGAGCACCCAACCCGGGGCATTTCGTTCATCGCACCCGCCGCTTTCCGCGCCGGGCACTTTTACTACGTTACCCGGTGGTTTCCGCCGTGTCAAACCGCTTCGTAGCGATCCGCACCACTTCAACCCGATTTCCGGGCGCCACGCGACATCGGCTTGCGCCGTTGTCGATTGCGACTTCCGGCAGGCCGGCCGCCGCGGTCTCCCGCGAGCTCGCCCGGTTCCCTACCGGCGATGAACCATACCCGGTCGGCTCCGCCTCGCCAAATCCGCCTCGCGGCGGATCCGGGGCACCGCCCGGTCACGGGCCGGTGAGTGCAACTCGCCGGACCCGAAAGCTCGTTGCCGCGCCCGGCCTCCGGTTACTTTGCCCCGGTTCGTCCGTTCCGCGCTGGCAGAGAGAAAGTTACGCCCCCGGCGGATCGATCGTCAAATCCGCCGGGGGCGTCCCACGTCACGTCTGGAACGTACGGCTAACCCCGCAGCTCGACACCGGCGAACGACCGCTTGCCGCGGCGCAGCACCAGGTACCGGCCGTGCAGCAGGTCGCCAGGGCCCACGGTGGCGTCCGTCTCGGTGATCCGGGTGTTGTTCACGTAGGCGCCGCCCTCGGCGATCACCCGACGCGCCTCCTTGAGGCTCTGCACCAGCCCTGAGTCCCGCAGCAGCCCGGCGACGTCGGGCAGCTCGTCGACGTGCACGAGACCGGCCTCGGTCAGCGCGGCCCGCAGCGTCGCCGGCGCCAACCCGTCCAGCGAGCCCCGGCCGAAGAGCGCCTGGCTCGCGGCGACCACCTGTGCCATCTCCCGCTCGCCGTGCACCAGCGTGGTCAGCTCCTCGGCGAGCGCACGCTGCGCCGCCCGGGCCGCCGGACGCTCGGCGGTCTCCTTCTCCAGCGCCTCCAGCTCCTCCCGGGAGCGGAAGCTGAAGTAGCGCAGGTAGCGACTCACGTCCCGGTCGTCGACGTTGACCCAGAACTGGTAGAACGCGTACGGGCTGGTCATCTCGGGGTCGAGCCAGATGGCGCCGCCCTCGGTCTTGCCGAACTTCGTGCCGTCGGACTTCGTCACCAGCGGCGTGGTGAACGCCTGCACGGGCCCGGCACCGCGCCGGCGGACGTAGTCGACGCCGGCGGTGATGTTGCCCCATTGGTCCGAGCCGCCGAACTGGAGCCGGCAGCCGTGCCGGCGGTGCAGCTCGAAGAAGTCGTTCGCCTGGAGCAGTTGGTAGCTGAACTCGGTGAAACTGATGCCGCTCTCCAGCCGCGCCTTCACCACCTCCCGGGCCAGCATCTTGTTGACCGGGAAGTGCTTGCCGACGTCGCGGAGGAACTCGACCACCGACATCTCGCCGGTCCAGTCCAGGTTGTTGACCAGGTGCGCCGCGTTCTCCCCCTCGTACGAGACGAAGGGGGCGAGCTGGTCGCGGATCCGCGCCACCCAGCCGGCGACCACCTCGGGCGGGTTGAGGCTCCGCTCTGCGCTCTCCTTCGGGTCGCCGATCTGACCGGTGGCGCCGCCGACGAGCAGCAGCGGACGGTGCCCGGCGAGCTGGATCCGGCGGGCCGTGGCGACCTGCATGAGGTGGCCGACGTGCAGGCTCGGCGCCGTCGGATCGAAGCCCACGTAGTAGGCGGTGGAGCCGCCGTCGAGCAGCGCACGCAGCTCGTCGAGGCCGGTGGAGTCCTGGATCAGGCCCCGCCAGCGCAGGTCGTCGGTCAGGGAGTCCCGCCCGGGCGGCGGGAGGCTGCTGTCGGTCACGGTCACCGATTCTCCCTCACGAGCCCCGGCGGGCAGTACCGGGTTTGCCCGGGCGAGCCGCGGCGTAGGCTGGCCACGCCGTGATCAAGGAGGGGACCACCGTGGACGTGCCGGATCTGACGGGTGGCTTCGTCGCCCTGCTCGGCCTCAAGCTCGACGAGGTCGACGGCGACCGGGTGGTGATCCGTTGGCAGGTCCGCCCCGAGCTGCACCAGCCGTTCGGGATCCAGCACGGCGGCGTGTACTGCTCGGTGGTCGAGACGGCTGCCAGCATCGGCGGGTCGCTGTGGCTCGGCGAGCGCGGACGCGTCGTGGGCGTGTCGAACCAGACGGACTTCCTGCGCGCTGTCCGCGACGGCGAGCTGACCGCCGTGGGCACCCCCGTGCACCGGGGGCGCAGCCAGCAGCTCTGGCAGGTGGAGATCACCGACGCCGACGCCCGGCTCGTGGCCCGCGGCCAGGTCCGGCTGCAGAACCTCTACCCGGCCTGACCGGCCGAGGCGCGTGACGGCGCCGGCCGCACGGCGGCAGCGGGGACGCGTTCAGCCCCGGGCCTCGTCCAGCACGGCCTCGGCCTCGTCGGGCGCCGGCTCGGCCTGCCGGCGCAGCCGGACCCCGACGATCGCGCGGTGGTCGATGCGGGTCACCTCCAGCTCCCAGCCGTCCACGACGACGCTCTCCCCCGCCACGGTGGGGATGTGGCCGAGGCAGGCGAGCAGGAGGCCCGCGATGGTGGTGTAGTCGCCGCCGGGACGGCTGGGCAGCTCGACGCCCAGATCGACGAGGTCGTGCACGGGGAAGGTGCCGGGGAGCAGCAGGGCGCCGTCGGGCTCGGTGCGCACGGAGCGCACGTCCCGGTCGGTCTCGTCGTAGATCTCCCCGACGATCTCCTCGAGGATGTCCTCCAGGGTGACGATCCCGTCGACCGCGCCCCGCTCGTCGACCACCAGGGCGATGTGCTGGCGTTCGGCCTTGAACTGCCGCAGCGCGTCCACCACCGGCAGGGAGTCCGGCAGCAGCATCGGCGGGCGGGCGCACTCGTCGACCGGCCGGTCCTCGGGGACGCCGACGAGGTCACGCAGGTGGATCACGCCGACCGCGTCGTCGAGGCCGCCGTGCCGGACCACCGGCGCCCGGGAGTGGCCGGTGGCGGCCAGCAGCAGCCGCGCGGCCTCCGCCGTGGTGCCGCTGTCGAGCGTGAAGACCTGCAACCGGGGTACGAGGACCGCCCGCAGCTGCCGGTCGGCGATCTCGACGGCGCCGGCGATGATGGTCCGCTGCTCCTTGGTGAAGCCGTGGTTGCCGGCGACGATGTCCCGCAGCTCGTCGGGGCCGATCTCGTCGGGCTCGTGCTTCGGGTTGAGCCCGACGAGGCGTACCACCAGGTCGCTGGTGGCGCCGAGGGCCCAGACGGCCGGCCGGGTCACGGAGGAGAGCAGGTCGAGCGGGCGGGCCACCAGCAGGGCCCACCGCTCGGCGGCCTGCATGGCGATCCGCTTCGGGGCCAGCTCGCCGAAGACCAGGGTGACGAAGGTCAGCACCAGGGTGACCGCCACGATCGCGACGGTCTCGGCGGCGCCGCCGAACGCGCTGAGGAGCGGTACGAGGGGCTTGGCCAGCGACACCGCCGCCGCGGCGGAGGCGAGGAAGCCGGCGAGGGTGATCCCGATCTGGATGGTGGCCAGGAAGCGGTTCGGGTCCTTGGCGAGGCGGGCCAGCACCCGCCCGGCCCGGCTGGTGCGTTCCAGCCGCTGGATCTGGCTGTCCCGCAGCGAGACCAGGGCCATCTCGCTGCCCGCGAAGACCGCGTTGAGGACGACCAGGACGCCGACCAGGGCCAGTTGGGTCCAGATGCTCTGCACGCCCGGCTCTCCTCACGCGGGACAGGTGCCCGCCGGTACGACGGTCACCGCCGGCCGAAGGCCCCGGCCGGCGTAGGGCACTCTGTGCCCACCGGACCGGCCGGCGAATCCTCGCCCCGGGCGGGATGTGATCAGATCCGCCCGGCGACCGGCGGGGCGGGCAGGTCGAGGGCGTACGAGCGGCCCTCGGGGCGGAAACCCAGCCGGTGGTAGTACGGGGCGACCATGCCGGGCGGGGTGATCACCCGGCGGAAGCCCCGGTCGGTGAAGAGGCTGCTGCGCCGGTAGACGAACTCGCCCGGGGTGAAGTCCCGGAACCGCCGGGTCACGTAGTCGAGGTCGACCTGCGCCACGCCGTCGGCCTCGGCGTGTGACAGCACCACGCCGACCACCTCGTCGGCGCGTACGACCAGGAACGCCGAGCGTTCGGCGGCGGTGCCGGGGGGCCAGCGGAAGCCGGGGTTGAACCGGGCGATGTCGGCGGCGTGCACACTCAGCGTGTGGGCCAGGAACTGGTCGTCGACGCCGACCTCGACCACCTGGTAGGTGGCCTCGTCGTGGCGGGTGGCGAGCATGCTCCGCAGGTACCAGACGTTGATCACGGCGAGTACGACGTTCAGCCCGACCATGGGCCAGACCTGCACGGCGGCGTTGTAGCCGATCAGGATCAGACAGCCGACCAGGTTCAGGGCACGCAGCCGGAGGATGCGCGTCTGCAGCAGCGACCAGACCAGCAGCGCGGAGCCGGTCCAGCCGATCAGTTCCAGCCAGTTCACCCCGCGAGAGTAGTGCTCGCGCGGATGCGGTGACCCGGCGGGCGGCGGCGGGTCAGTCGCCGGCCAGCTCCAGCACCCATTCCTCCACCTCGGTGCCCCGGCCGTTGGCGTAGCCCCGGTCCTCGCCGATGACGACGAAGCCGCACTTGCGCAGCACGGCGAGCGAGGCGCGGTTGTCCTTGGCGGCGCGGGCGTGCACCGGCCGTTGGGGCAGCTCGCGCAGCAGCGCGGCGAGCGCCGCGGTGGCGTGGCCCCGACCCCAGCGTCGCGGGTTGATCCAGTAGCTGACCTCGGTGCGCCCGTCGGCCGGGAACGCGACCACGTGGCCGACGACCTCGTCGCCGACGACCACGGTGCGTGGGACGTTGCGCTCGTCGGCGCGCACGCGGCGCCAGTGGGCGTCGAAGCGCTCCCGGTCGGTCGGGTCCTCCGGCCCGAAGGCGGCCATCCAGTTGGCCTCGGCGTCCTGCTCGTGGGCGAAGAAGTGGGGCAGGTCGTCGTCGCGGACGGGGCGCAGGCGCAGCTCGGCGGTCACGGGCCCGAGGATAGGGCCGACCACCGACAACCGGACCGCTGGCGCCCGGCTGGCCGGGACGCCCGGTGGCCCGGTGGCGCTGCGGGATCCGCGTCACACCGGACCGCTGGCCGGGACGCCCGGATCCGCGTCGCACCCGCGCGCCGGCCGTGGGCGGCAGGGCCGTTGGTCCCGGGTCGGTTGGGCGGAACTCCCCTGGCCGGTGCCGTCCGACGGGACGAGGGTGGGATCGGGACGGTGCGCCGCGACGGCGCCGGCAGGGCGGAGGGCGATGTGGGACGGTGCGGAGAACGGCGGCCGTGGGGGCGTACCGGTGCCCGCTGACACCTCGACCAGGCCGGCGGCCGGGCTCAGCTCGGCGGAGGCCGCCGCCCGGCTGCGCGCGGACGGGCCGAACGCGGCGGTCGCGCCGGCCCGGCGCCGTCTGGGCGGGCGCGTCCTGCACCAGCTCAGCGACCCGCTGGTGGCGTTGCTGCTGGCCGCCGCCGTGGTCACCACCGTGCTGCGCGACTACCCGGACACCGCGGTGATCGTGCTGGTGGTGCTGGTGAACACCGCCATCGGCGTGGTGCAGGAGGTCCGCGCCGACCAGGCGATCGCCGCGTTGGACCAGCTCGCCGCGCCCACCGCCCGGGTCGTCCGGGACGGCCGGGACGTCGTCCTGCCCGCCGCCGACCTCGTCCGTGGTGACCTGGTGCGGGTCGAGGCCGGCGACGTGGTCCCGGCCGACCTGCTGCTCGCCGAGGCGGCCCGGCTGAGCGTCGACGAGTCGGCGCTGACCGGGGAGTCGGTGCCGGTGACCCGGGCCGTGGGCGAGGAGGCCAGCGCGGGGACCGTGGTCACCACCGGGCGGGCCACCGGCACGGTCGTACGCACGGGCGCCGCGAGCGCGCTCGGCCGGATCACCGCCCTGGTGGCGTCCACCCGGCCCGCCGCCACCCCGTTGCAGCGCCGCCTCGCGGGGCTCGGCCGGATGCTCGGTTTCGCCGCGGTGGTGCTCTCGGGGCTGGTCTTCGTCATCGGCGTCGTCGGCGGGCGGCCGGTGGTCGACATGGCGGTCACCGCGGTGAGCCTCGTGGTGGCGGCCGTGCCCGAGTCGCTGCCGGCCGTCGTCACCCTCGCCCTCGCCCTCGGCGCCCGCCGGATGGCCGGGGCGCGGGCCATCCCCCGCCGGCTGCACGCGGTCGAGACGCTCGGCTCCGTCACCGTCATCGCCTCCGACAAGACGGGCACGCTCACCGAGGGCCGGATGGCGGTGCAGCACGCCGTCACCGCCGGCGGCTCCCGCTACGGCGTCACCGGCAGCGGTTACGCGCCGCAGGGCGCGGTGCACCAGCAGGGGGCGCCGGTGGCCGTACCGGACGACCTGCGCCGCCTGGCGCGCGCCGGGCTGCTCTGCAACGACGCGACCCTGGCCCCGCCCACCGACGAGCGGCCGGAGTGGGCCGCCGTCGGCGACCCGCTGGAGGCGGCCCTGGTCGCCTTCGCCGGCCGGTGCGGCCTCGACCCGGAACTCACCCGGTCGGCGTGGCCGCGCGTCGCGGAGCACCCCTTCGACCAGGAGCTGCGCCGGATGACCACCGTGCACCGCTCCTGCGACCGGCGGTACCTGGTGGTGTGCAAGGGCGCGCCGGAGAACGTGCTGGCCGCGCCGCTTGTCGACGCCTCCGCCGAGGAGATCGCCGAGCTGACCGCCGTCGCGCACCGGCTAGCCGCCGAGGGGCTGCGGGTGCTGGCCGTCGCGTCCGCCGTGGTGGACGCCCCGCCGGCCGATCCCGCCCGGCCGGTCGGGCTGCGGCCCGTGGGGCTGGTCGCCGTGGGCGACCCGCTGCGCGCGGGGGCGGCCGACATCGCGGGCAGCTTCGACGACGCCGGGGTCCGGCTGGTGCTGGTCACGGGCGACCACCCGGCGACCGCCGCGGCGATCGGCGGCCAGTTGGGGCTCTGGCGCGAGGGCGACCCGGTGGTACGCGGGGACGACGGCGACCCGGCGCGGGCGCACCCGCAGGCGCGGGTGTTCGCGCGGACCCAGCCGGAGCAGAAGCTCGACATCATCGCCGGCCTCCAGTCGCGGGGGCACGTGGTGGCGATGACCGGCGACGGGGTGAACGACGCCCCCGCGCTGCGTCGCGCCGACATCGGGGTGGCGATGGGCGGCGGCACGGAGGTCGCCCGGCAGGCCGCCGACCTGGTGCTCGTCGACGACGACCTGTCCACGGTGGCCGCCGCGATCGGTGAGGGCCGCCGCATCTACGACAACATCCGGCGGTTCCTGCGCTACGCGCTCTCGGGTGGGGTCGCCGAGATCGCCGTGATGCTGCTCGGCCCGCTGTTCGGGCTGGCCGTACCGCTGCTGCCGGCGCAGATCCTCTGGGTGAACCTGCTCACCCACGGCGTGCCGGGCGTGGCGCTGGGCGCGGAGCCGGCGGAGCCCGGCACCCTGCGCCGGGCGCCGCGCTCCCCGTCGGAGTCGGTGCTCGGGGCCGGCCTGGGCCGCGACGTGCTGGTCACCGGCGGTCTGATCGCCGCCGTGGTGCTCGGCGCCGGCGTGCTCGCCGCGCACTGGGACCGGCCCTGGCAGTCGGTGGTCTTCGTGGTGCTCGGCCTGGCCCAGCTCGGGGTGGCGCTCGCGGTCCGCGCGCCGCGACCGCACGGCGCCCGGCACGGCAACCTGGCGCTGCCGGTCGCGGTGGCGGTCTCCGCGCTGCTCCAGGTCGCCGGGGTGCTGCTGCCGCCACTGCGGGAGCTGCTCGGCACGCAGCCGCTCGACGCGGCGGAACTGCTGGCCTGCGCCGCCGTCAGCGTGCTGCCCGGGCTGGTGCTGCGGCTGGCCCGCCGCCCGGGTGGCGGCGACGGCCCGACGGACGCGCCCCTGCCGGACGGGAGCGCAGGGGGTCCGGACGCGGTGGCCGGTGTCGGAGGGCCCGCGCGGAGCGCGTCGGTGTCGGACGGCCCGGCCGGTGACCGTCAGCCTGCGATTCGGGACCAAGGTCCCGCTGGTCGGGACGACCGCCTCTGACGGGTAGCGTGCGGACGGAGCAGGCTGAAGGTGGACGAAGGAGGAGTCGATGACCATCAACACCGGTGCCCCCGTCGTGGTGGGTGTGGACGGCTCGGCCGCCGCGCTCGACGCGGTCCGGGCGGCGGCGCGGGAGGCAGCGCAGCGGCAGCGTCCGCTGCGGGTCGTGCACGCCTTCATCTGGCCCCTGACGCGCGCCCCGCTCGGTGCCGCCGAGGGCGCGCCGGCCGGCGCCGGCCTACGCAACCAGGCCGAGCGGTACGTCGCCGAGGCGATCGCCGAGGCCACGAAGGTCGCCCCGGACGTGCCGGTGACGGGTGTGGTGGTCGACGGCGCGGCGACCCCCGTCCTGCTCGCGCAGTCCCAGGACGCCGCCCTTCTGGTGCTTGGCCACCGGGGCCTGGGCGGCTTCGCCGGGCTGCTGCTCGGCTCGTCCACCGTGCAGGTCTCCGCCCACGCGCAGGTGCCCGTCCTCGTGGTGCGTGGCGAGGTGCGCGCCGACGGCCCGGTCGTCGTGGGCGTGGATGGCTCCGAGTGCTCCCTCGAGGCCGTGGAGTTCGCCTTCGAGGAGGCGAGCCGCCGGGGTGCCCCGCTGCTCGCGGTGCAGGCCTGGCTCTATCCCACGCCGGTCGGCCCGGGCGACATCCTGCCCCTGGTGTACGACCTGGACGCCTACGCCGCGGACGAGGAACGCGCCCTCGCGGAGTCCGTCGCCGGTTTCGCCGAGCGCTATCCCGACGTGCCGGTGCAGCACCGGCTGGTCCGGGGCTCCCCGGGCGGCGTACTGGTGGAGGAGTCGAAGAAGGCCCAGCTGGTGGTCGTGGGGGCGCGCGGCCGGGGCGCGCTGGGCGGGCTGCTGCTCGGCTCGGTCAGCCACGCGGTGCTGCACCACGCGCACTGCCCGCTGGTGATCGTGCGGCACCCGAAGCGGGCCGACGCGTCCTGATCCGGTCACCGCACCACGACGCCGTCGCGTCGGCCGCTCCCCCGGCCGGCGCGACGGCGTCGACGCAAATGCCGGCGGGTCGGCGGTGCCACGTCGACAATGGCCTGATCGATCTCTGGGAGGGCTCATGAACCGACCCGTGGTGGTGGGTGTGGACGGATCACCGGCGAGCCTGCTGGCGGCGGAGCACGCCGCCCGGGCCGCCGTGCTGCGGTCCCGCCCCCTGCACCTGGTGCACGGATACCTGCATCCGCTCGGTTACGGCGTGCCGGTCAACCCGTACGACCTGGGATTGCCGGCGCCGACCGAGGAGGCGCAGAAGATGTTGGAGACGACGGCCGCCGACCTCGCCGAGCGCTGCCCGGGGCTGACCGTCGAGGTACGCCAGGTGGCGGGCGGGCCGGGTGCGACGCTGGTGGAGGAGTCCCGGCGGGCCGAGCTGGTGGTGGTGGGCAGCCGGGGGCTGGGCGGCTTCGCCGGGCTGCTGCTCGGCTCGGTCGGCACGCAGGTGGCCGCCCACGCGCACTGCCCGGTGCTGGTGGTGCGCCCCGCAGAGGAGCCGATCCCCGTCGCCGGGCCGGTGCTGGTCGGGGTGGACGGGTCGGAGCCCGCCGAGCTGGCGGTCGGGTACGCGGCCGACGAGGCGGCCCGCCGGGGCGACGGGCTGGTGCTGTTGCACGTCGGGCCCCCGGACCGCGCGCCGGCGGACGAGGCGACGGAGACGCAGGCCGCCGAGCTGCTGGCCACCGCCGCGGCGGCCGTTCGGGGCAGCCACCCGGGGCTGGCCGTGGAGGAGCGGGTGCTCCGGGCGCCGAAGGCCGAGCAGGCACTCGTCGAGGCCAGCGGGGACGCGGCGCTGGTGGTGGTCGGCTCCCGGGGGCGGGGTGGGTTCGCCGGGCTGCTGCTCGGCTCGGTCAGCCAGGCCCTCGTGCAGCACGCGCACTGCCCGGTGCTGGTGGCCCGCCCGTACGGTCACGCCCGCTGACGTGCCCCGACCCGCCGGCCCCGGGGGGGGCCGGCGGGTCGGCGGCGATCAGTGGTCCCGGCCGCCGAGCAGCTCGTCGAAGCTGGTGGTGAGGGCGAACGGGTCGGCGGGGCCGGTGGACGCCGGCCGCCGGTGGACCTGATCGGCCAGCTCGCCGCCGGCGCGGGCGATCCGCGCCCGCAGCGCGCCGTCGGCGGACCCGGCGGACCAGTCCTCCGGAGCGGCGAAGACCGCGGTGGGAACCACGACGGACCGCAGGTGGGCGAACATCGGACGGAGAGCGTGTTCCAGCGCCAGCGAGTGCCGGGCCGTTCCGCCGGTGGCGCCGACCAGCACCGGCCGGTCCGCGAGCGCGCCGGGCCCGACCAGGTCGAAGAACGACTTGAACAGCCCGTTGTACGAGGCGTGGAAGATCGGCGTGACGGCGATCAGCCCGTCCGCGCCGGTGACCGTGTCGAGCACCTCCCGCAGCGCGGGCGACGGGAAGCCCGTCAGCAGGTGGTTGACGATGTCGTGGGCGTGCTCGCGCAGCTCGACGGGGCGGACGTCGACGTCGTCGCCGCGCCGGGCCAGCTCGTCGCGGGTGGCCGCGGCGAGCTGGTCGGCGAGCAGCCGGGTCGACGAGGGCCGCCCCAGCCCGGCCGACACCACGGCGAGGGTGCGGCGGGTCATCGGCCCGCTCCCGTCCCGGCGCGATCCGCGGCGTCGCCGCTGGTGGCGGCGTCCCGCAGGGTCGCGTGGGTGGGCGCGGCCGGCACGTGCGCCGGGCGCAGCGACTCGAACTCCTTGCGCAGCACGGGGACGACCTCCTCGCCGAGCAGGTCGAGCTGCTCCAGCACGGTCTTCAGGGGCAGGCCGGCGTGGTCCATGAGGAACAGCTGGCGCTGGTAGTCGCCGACGTAGTCGCGGAAGCCCAGCGTGCGGTCGATGACCTGCTGCGGGCTGCCGACGGTCAGCGGGGTCTGCGCGGTGAACTCCTCCAGCGACGGGCCGTGCCCGTAGACGGGCGCGTTGTCGAAGTACGGCCGGAACTCCCGTACCGCGTCCTGCGAGTTGCGCCGCATGAACACCTGCCCGCCGAGGCCCACGATGGCCTGGTCGGCGGAGCCGTGGCCGTAGTGGGCGTAGCGCTGCCGGTAGAGCCCGACCATCCGCTGGGTGTGCTCCTTCGGCCAGAAGATGTGGTTGGCGAAGAAGCCGTCGCCGTAGTAGGCGGCCTGCTCGGCGATCTCGGGGCTGCGGATCGAGCCGTGCCAGACGAACGGCGGCAGGCCGTCGAGCGGGCGCGGCGTCGAGGTGAACGACTGCAACGGGGTACGGAAGCGACCCTTCCAGTCGACCACGTCCTCGCGCCAGAGCCGGTGCAGCAGGTCGTAGTTCTCGATGGCGAGGGGGATGCCGTTGCGGATGTCCTGGCCGAACCACGGGTAGACCGGCCCGGTGTTGCCGCGCCCCATCATCAGGTCCACCCGGCCGTCGGCGAGGTGCTGGAGCATCGCGTAGTCCTCGGCGATCTTCACCGGGTCGTTGGTGGTGATCAGCGTGGTGGAGGTGGAGAGCAGCAGGCGCTCGGTGCGGGCGGCGATGAAGCCCAGCATGGTGGTGGGCGACGACGGCACGAACGGCGGGTTGTGGTGCTCGCCGGTGGCGAAGACGTCGAGGCCGACCTCCTCGGCCTTGAGCGCGATCGTGACCATCGCCTTGATCCGCTCATGCTCGGTCGGCTCGCGACCGGTGGTCGGGTCGACCGTGACGTCGCCGACGGTGAAGACTCCGAACTGCATGACCAGCTCCTCGCGTTGTCCCTGGCCGGGGCCGCTGCGGCGCCCGGACGCACCGCACAACATGTTTGACGAGTCAACTATTCCGCCACCGGAGGCACCGCCGGTGGCCGCCGCCACCTGTCCGCGCAGGTGCCTCGCTTCGAAAGGCGCCGCGCGTGGCGCCCTGGCACAACGTGTCCCACGAACCGCCTGACGCGTAAAATGACGGAGCCGACTCGCCGGATCAGGAGGACCTTGATGGTTCGGACATTCACTGCGGCGGTTCACCAGGAAGACGACTGGTACGTCGCCCGATGCCTTGAGCTGGATGTCGCCAGCCAGGGCGAGACACTCGATGACGCCATGGCCAACCTGAGGGAAGCGGTGGAGGTCTACCTCGACGAGGCCTTCGAGCCGAGCATCGAGGCGACTCCGCTGGTGACATCCTTCCAGGTGGAAAAGGCCGCATGAGCCCGGCACTCGCCGATCTCCCGCTACGCAGGGTCCTCGCCGCACTCACCAAGGCCGGATTCGAACACGTACGGACCAAAGGAAGCCATGCGGTCTACCGCAACTCTGCCGGCAACGTTGTCGTCGTTCCACAGCACAACACGATCAAGCGGGGAACTCTCGCCTCCATCCTCCGTCAGGCCGGGTTGACGCCGGCGGAGTTCCAGCAACTGCTCGGCTGACGTCGTTCCCGCGTACCGCCGACAGGCCGTCGCCCGGCGGGACTGGAACGGCCTGCCGGCGGGCCGGGCCGGCTGCGCCACTTTGGCCTCCGCCCTCTGACGACAGCCGCGTCACGACCGCCGGCGCGGCACGTGCCGGCGGTAGGCGCTGACCGTCGGGTCGCCGGTGATCCAGAACCGCCACGGCACGTCGTGCGCGCCGGTGACGCCGACGCGCGGCCCGGCGGCGACCGCCTCGTCGGGCACCGGCACCTCGGCCGGGCGCAGCCGGACCGGCCCGTCGTTGAGCAGCCAGCGACCGTAGGCGCTCTTGTCGATGCCCAGGGCCGCGCAGAGCCGGGCGGGCCCGCGCGCGAGTTCGACGTCCCGGCGTACGGCGGGGCGCCGGGCGCGGGCCGTCTCGACGCCGTCGACCACCTCGCCGGCGCGCAGCAGCACCGCCGAGGCCTCCCCCTCGATGCCCGTGACGACGTTCATGCACCAGTGCATGCCGTAGGTGAAGTAGACGTAGGCGTGCCCGGCCGGCCCGAACATGACGGCGTTGCGCGGGGTGCGACCGCGGTGCGCGTGCGACGCGGGGTCGCCGGCCGTCCCGGCGTACGCCTCGACCTCGGTGATCCGGACGGTCACGTCGCCGGCGGTCAGCCGGCAGCCGAGCAGGGCCCGGGCGGCCGGCACCACCGGGCCGGCGAGCAGGTCGGCCAGCCCCGCGAGGTCGGCGGGCCGGCGCTGGGAGTACGCCACCACGAGCACGACCCTATCCGCCGGCGCCGCCCAATGCCGGAGAGCCCTCAACATTCCGTTGACAACGTAGCGTTGAAGTGATGAGGTGCTCGCATGACCGATTCCTTCACCGCCCCCGACGCCGGCGCGTCCCGGGCCCACCGCACCTACGAGGCGCTGCACCGGATCAGCGAGCGGCACGCCGGCACCGAGACGCGGCGCCGCCGGCACACCAACCCGTACGTACCGGACACCTACGAGGCGGTCGCGCTCGTCATCGCCCTGGCCGCCGGCGGGGCCGAGGTGGAGTCCGACGAGGAGCCCGTCGACGAGGCGGACCTCGTCGCGGCGCTCACCCTCGTGCCGCACCTGCGCGCCGAGGTCGACACGATGGAGGCGGGGCTGCTGACGCTGGCCCGCAGCCGCGGACTCACCTGGCAGCAGATCGCGTACGGGCTCGGGCTGGGCAGCGCGCAGGCCGCCAAGCAGCGCTTCGAACGGCTCTCCGCCCGCACCGCCACCACCGGGTGACGCCGCCGATGGACGAGACTGGGCGCGGGATCGGTGTCGAGGAGGACGCGATGACGCGCGAGGAGATGCTGGCGTACTGCCTGGGGAAGCCGGGAGCCTGGCTCGACCGGCCGTGGGAGGGCGACGAGGTGGTGAAGGTCGGCAGCCGGATCTTCGCCTTCCTCGGCTCCGCCGGCGGCGACCAGCCGACCGTCGGGGTGAAGTGCGGCCCGAGCCGGGACGTGGCCGACGAGTGGCTGCACCGGCACCCGGGCGACGCGCGGCCGTCGCCGTACATCGGGCGCGCCGGCTGGAACACGCTGCGCCTGGCCGGCGGCCTCGACGAGGAGGAGCTGATCGAGGCGGTCGACGCCTCGTACGACGCGGTGGTGGCGAAGCTGCCGAAGCGGGAGCGCCCGGCGGGCTGAACCCCGCGCGACGCCGGCGGCGCCGCGCGGGGTCGGCGGCGCCGCGCGGGGTCGGCGACTCAGCGGGGTACGACCCGCTCGGCGGCCCACTCCCGCCAGGTGGCGAGCTTGTCGGCGGCGGCGGCGAGCTGGTCGGCGACCGGCCCGGGACCGGTCGAGCCGGGCGTGATCCGGGCGGCGAGCGCCGAGCGGACCGAGAGCACGTCGCGCACCGACGGGTCGAGGTGCTCGCTGACGGCCGCGAGGTCGTCGTCGCTGACCTCGTCGAGGGCGCAGTCCCGGGCCACGCAGAGCGCCACCAGCCGCCCGGTGATCTCGTGCGCGTCGCGGAACGGCACGTTGCGGCGCACCAGCCAGTCCGCCACCTCGGTGGCGAGGGAGAACCCGACCGGCGCGGCGGCCACGAGCCGGTCGGCGCGTACGGTCATCGTGGAGATCATCCCGGCGAGCGCCGGCAGCAGCAGCTCCAGGGTGTCGACCGCGTCGAAGGCCGGCTCCTTGTCCTCCTGCATGTCCCGGTCGTAGCTCATCGGCAGGCCCTTGAGCATGGTGAGCACGCTCATCAGCCCGCCGACCAGCCGGCCGGACTTGCCCCGGGCCAGTTCGGCGATGTCCGCGTTCTTCTTCTGCGGCATGATCGACGAACCGGTGGCGAACGCGTCGTCCAGCTCCACCCAGCCGAACTCCTGCGACGTCCAGAGCACCACCTCCTCGCCGAGGCGGGACAGGTGCACCCCGATCATCGCGGTGACGAACAGGAACTCGGCGACGAAGTCCCGGTCGGCGACCGCGTCCATCGAGTTGGCGAAGGACGTGCGGAAGCCCAGCTCCTTGGAGACGGCCACCGGGTCCAGCGGCAGGCCGGAACCGGCGAGCGCGCCCGCGCCGAGCGGGCTGACCGCCGTGCGGTGGTCCCAGTCGCTCAGCCGCTCCAGGTCGCGCAGCAGCGGCTGCACGTGGGCCAGCAGCCAGTGCCCGAACGTGACCGGCTGGGCGTGCTGCAGGTGCGTCATGCCGGGTGCGGCGGTCTCCACGTGCCGCTCGGCCTGCTCGACCAGGGCCTCGGCCAGCTCGACCAGCCGACCGGCCACGCCCCGGGCGTGGTCGCGCAGGTAGAGCCGCAGGTCGGTGGCGACCTGGTCGTTGCGGGACCGGCCGGCGCGCAGCTTGCCGCCGAGGCTGCCGAGCCGCTCCAGCAGGCCGCGCTCCAGGGCGGTGTGCACGTCCTCGTCGTCGACCGTGGGACGGAACTGCCCGGAGGCGCAGGCGGCCTCCAGATCGTCCAGGGCCGCGAGGATGCGGCCCAGTTCCTCCGGGTCGAGCAGGCCGGCCCCCGCGAGCACCCGGGCGTGCGCCCGGGACGCCGCGATGTCGTACGGGGCCAGCCGCCAGTCGAACTGCACGCTCACCGACAGGCGGGCCAGGGCCTCGGCGGGGCCGCCGGCGAATCGGCCGCCCCACAGGCTCGTGCGGTTGGTGGCGGCGCTGTTCTCGGTCAGGCTCTTGTCGTCCACGGCGCCCATTCTGGTGGTCATGGTCAGCAGCCGCCCAACCGGGCGTCCCGTGCGGCGGCCATCTCGCTGGGCAGGCCCCAGAGCCGCACGAAGCCCTTCGCCAGGGACTGGTCGAAGGTGTCGCCGGTGTCGTAGGTGGCCATGCCGAAGTCGTAGAGGCTGGCCTCGGAGCGGCGCCCGGTGACGGTGGCCCGGCCGCCGTGCAGGGTCAGCCGCACCTCGCCGGTGACGTGCCGCTGCGCGTCGTCGATGAACGCGTCCAGCGCGCGCTTCAGCGGCGAGAACCAGAGGCCGTCGTAGACCAGCTCCCCCCAGCGCTGGTCGACGCCGCGCTTGAACCGGGCCAGGTCCCGCTCCACGGTCACCGCCTCCAGCTCCTGGTGGGCGGTGATCAGCGCGATCGCGCCCGGTGCCTCGTACACCTCGCGGCTCTTGATGCCGACCAGGCGGTCCTCGACCATGTCGAGCCGGCCGACGCCCTGGGCGCCCGCGCGCCGGTTGAGCTCCCGGATCGCCTGGTACGGGGTGACGGTCTCGCCGTCGATCGCCACCGGGACGCCGGCGTCGAAGGTGATCACGACCTCGTCGGCGTCGCGCTCCTGCGCCGGGTCGCAGGTGTACGAGTAGAGGTCCTCGATCGGCGCGTTCCAGATGTCCTCCAGAAAGCCCGTCTCGACGGCGCGGCCCCACAGGTTCTGGTCGACGGAGTACGGGGACTTCGCCGACACGTCGATCGGCAGCCCCTTCTCCTCGGCGAAGGCGATCGCCTTGTCCCGCGTCCAGGCGAAGTCCCGGGCCGGCGCGACGATCCTCAGGTCGGGGGCGAGCGCGCCGAGGCCGACCTCGAAACGGACCTGGTCGTTGCCCTTGCCGGTGCAGCCGTGCGACACGATGGTGCCGCCGTGCTTGCGCGCCGCGGCCACCAGGTGCTTGACGATCAGCGGCCGGGACAGCGCGGAGACCAACGGGTAGCGGTCCATGTAGAGCGCGTTCGCGCGGATGGCCGGCAGGCAGTACCCGGCGGCGAACTCGTCGCGCGCGTCGACCACCTCCGACTCCACGGCGCCGCAGTCCAGGGCGCGCTGCCGGATGGCGTCGAGGTCCTCGCCGCCCTGCCCGACGTCCACCGCCACGGCGATCACCTCGGCGCCGGTCTCCTCGGCCAGGTACGGGATGGCGACGGAGGTGTCGAGCCCTCCGGAGTAGGCGAGCACGACCCGCTCGGTCATGGTGTGGTGTTCCCTTCGACGTTCTCTTCGCGGCGGGCCCAGCCGGCGAGCTTGTCGCCGAGCGCGGCCCCGCCGACGGCCTCGCGGGCCACGACGAGGATGGTGTCGTCGCCGGCGATGGTGCCGACGACCTCGGGCAGGCCCGCCCGGTCCAACGCGCTGGCCAGGTAGTGGGCTGCGCCCGGCGGGGTGCGCAGTACGGCGATGTTGCCGCTGGCGTCGACCCCGTTGAGCAGCTCGCGCAGCAGCCGGACCAGCCGGGCCGGCGCCGCCTCGGCGTCGCGCAGCGGCCGGTGGCCGTCCTCGGGGATGAGGTAGACGGCCCGCCCGTCGCCGCCGCGCGCGGTGACCGCCCCCAGTTCCTTGAGGTCCCGGGAGAGGGTGGCCTGGGTGACCTGGATGCCGTCGCCGGAGAGCAGGTCGGCCAGCTCGGTCTGCGAGTGGATCGCCTTGTCGCGGATCAGCTCGACGATGCGGGCGTGCCGGGCGGCACGGGTCAGCGGGGCGGTCATGGTGTCTCCCTGGTCGCGGCGACGCCCGGCGCCGCCGCGTCCGGGGCGGCGGGCGCGGCCCCGAGGAGGAACGTCAGCAGCGCCTTCTGGGCGTGCAGCCGATTCTCCGCCTGGTCGAACACGACGCTCTGCGGGCCGTCGAGCACCTCGTCGGTGATCTCCTCGCCCCGGTGCGCGGGCAGGCAGTGCAGCACGACGGCGTCGGGCGCGGCGTGCCCGAGCAGCGCGGCGTTGACCTGGTACGGCAGGAACGGGGTGATCCGGTCCAGCCCGTCGTCCTCCTGCCCCATCGAGGTCCAGGTGTCCGTGGCGACCACGTCGGCGCCGGCCACCGCCGCCACCGGATCGGTCAGCGCCTGCACCGAACCCCCGGTGCCGGCGGCGATCTTCGCGGCCCGGGCGACCACCTCCGGGTCGGGGCCGAAGCCCGCCGGCCCGGCGACCCGGACGTGCATGCCGGCGGTCGCCCCGGCCAGCAGGTACGAATGGGCGAGGTTGTTCGCCGCGTCGCCGACGTACGCCAGCGTCCGGCCGGCGGTGCCGCCGCAGTGCTCGCGGACGGTGAGCAGGTCGGCCAGGAGCTGGCAGGGATGGAACCCGTCGGTGAGCGCGTTGACCACCGGCACGCTGGCGCCGTCGGCCACCTCGGCGATCCGGTCGTCGCCGTGGGTACGCAGCACGATCGCCGCGACGTAGCGGGACAGCACCCGGCCGGCGTCGGCCAGGGTCTCGCCCCGCCCGAAGTGGGTGACCTGGGTGTCCACCACGAGCGGGTGCCCGCCCAACTCGGCGATGCCGACGTCGAACGAGAACCGGGTACGCAGGCTCTGCTTGTCGAACAGCACCGCCACCGACCGGGGCCCGGCCAGCGGCCGGTGACCGAACCGGTCGGCCTTCATCCGCGCCGCCAGATCGAGCACGGCCGACTGCTCGGCGGGGCTCAGGTCGTCGTCCCGCAGGAAGTGCCGGATCACGCCCCCGCCTCCGCCGTGCTCGGCATCGCCCCGCCGCCGCTGGACGGCCTGGGTGCGGTGGGCGTGGTCGGCGGCGTGGACACGGTGGGCGGCGTCAACGCGGCCGGCGCGGTGGCTGGCGTGGGCGCGGAGGGCGCGGAGGGCGCTGTCGACGCCGTGAACGCGGTGGGTGCGGTGGGTGGCGTCGAGATCTTGGTAGGTTCCGGCCCCTGGAGGGGCCGTTTCTCACCAAGATCCGACGCGGAGCCGGCGGCGGCAGCCGGGGATGCTCCGGCAGCCGACGGGACAGAGGCGGCGGGCGGGACGGAGGCGGCGGCGGGCGGGACGGGGGCGGCGGCGGGCGGGACGGGGGCGGCGGCGGTCGCGACGGAGCCGGCGGTGGAAGTGGCAGCGGCGGCACCGGCGGCGGCCGGGGACGCCGCGTCGAGGGCGGCCGGGAGGGCTGCCAGGAAGTCGTCGGCCTGGGCGACGGTGAGGATCAGCGGCGGGGCGAGCCTCAGCACGCCGGGCTGCGCCGGGTTGGCCAGGAAGCCGGCCTCCCGCAGCGCCTCGGCGAGCACCTTCGCGACGGGCGCGGTGAGCACCACGCCGAGCAGCAGGCCCGCGCCGCGTACGTTGTCGACCAGCGGGTGGTCGAGCGCCTCGATCCCCCGGCGCAGCCGCTCGCCGATCCGGGTGACGTGGTCGAGCAGCCCCTCGCTGGCGATGGTCGACACCACCGCGAGGGCGGCGGCGCAGCTCACCGGGTTGCCGCCGAAGGTGGTGCCGTGCGAGCCGGGGGCCAGCAGCTCGGCGGCGCGGCCGAAGGCCAGGCAGGCGCCGATCGGCAGCCCGCCGCCGAGGCCCTTGGCCAGGGTCACCACGTCGGGCTCGATCCCCTCGGCCTGGTGCGCGAACCAGTGCCCGGTACGCCCGACACCGGTCTGCACCTCGTCGAGCACCAGCAGCGCGCCGTGCCGGGCGGTGATCCGGCGTGCGGCGGCCAGGTAGCCGGCCGGCGGGACCACCACGCCGTTCTCCCCCTGGATCGGCTCCAGGATCACCATCGCGGTGGCGTCGGTGACCGCCGCCTCCAGGGCCGCCACGTCGCCGTAGTCGACGTGGGTCACCTCGCCGGGCAGCGGGCGGAACGGGTCGGCCTTGGCCGGCTGGCCGGTGAGGGCGAGCGCGCCCATCGTCCGGCCGTGGAAGCCGCCCCGGGTGGCGACGACGTGCGTGCGGCCCGTCAGCCGGGAGAGCTTGAACGCCGCCTCGTTGGCCTCCGCGCCCGAGTTGGCGAAGAAGACCCGTCCCGGCCGCCCGGCCAGGGCCAGCAGCAGCTCGGCGAGGGCCACCGGCGGTTCGGCGACGTAGAGGTTCGAGACGTGCCCGAGGGTCGCGACCTGCTTCGACACGGCGGCCACCACGGCCGGGTGGGCGTGACCGAGAGCGTTGACCGCGATGCCGCCGACGAAATCGACGTACTCCCGGCCGGCGTCGTCAACCACGACGGCGCCGGAGCCGGCGACGAGGGCGAGCGGCGGCGTGCCGTAGTTGTCCATCATGGACTGTGCCCAGCGCTCGACGAGAGTGCTCATCCGGCGATCGTGCCTTCCTGGTTGGCGGCGGCGGAGCTGACAGGCCCGCTCCGCGCGCTGACGGTGTCCGGTTCGTTCGCGACCGCGGGGCTCGGTCGCTCCGCTCCCGCACTCCTCGCGCTCACGGCACCACCTTCGTTCGCGACTGCGGGGCTCGGTCGCTCCGCTCCCGCACTCCTCGCGCTCACGACCATGGTTCCGAATCCTTCCGAGGTGAAGACCTCCAGCAGCGTGGAGTGGGCGACCCGGCCGTCCACGACGTGCGCGGCCGGCACGCCCTGCCGCACCGCTCGCAGGCACGCCTCCATCTTCGGGACCATGCCGCTGGACAGCGACGGCAGCAGCGCCGCCAGTTCGTCGACGGTGATCTCGCTGATCAGGCTGTCGGTGTCGGGCCAGTCGGCGTAGAGGCCCGGCACGTCGGTGAGGACGACCAGCTTGCGGGCGTCGAGGGCGACGGCGAGCGCGGCGGCGGCGGTGTCGGCGTTCAGGTTGTGCAGCACCCCGTCGGTGTCGGGCGCCACGGTGGAGATCACCGGGATGCGGCCGGCCCCGATCAGGTCGGTGACCGCCGAGACGTCGACCGACTCGACGTCGCCGACCTGCCCGACGTCGACAGGTTCCCCGTCCACGTACGCGGGCCGCCGCACGGCGGTGAACAGCCCGGCGTCCTCGCCGGAGAGGCCCACCGCGAACGGGCCGTGGGCGTTGATCAGGCCGACGAGTTCCCGGCCGACCTGGCCGACCAGGACCATCCGGACCACGTCCATCGCCTCCGGGGTGGTGACCCGCAGGCCGCCCCGGAACTCGCTGGCGATGCCCAGCCGGCCGAGCATGGCGGAGATCTGCGGGCCGCCCCCGTGCACCACGACCGGCCGGAGGCCGGCGTAGCGCAGGAAGACCATGTCGGCGGCGAAGGCCCGCTGGAGCTCGGGGTCGACCATGGCGTTGCCGCCGTACTTGACCACGACGGTCGAGCCGGAGAAGCGGGCCAGCCAGGGCAGCGCCTCGATCAGCGTGGCCGCCTTGACCTGGGCGCGGGCGAGGTCGGTGGAGAGGCTCATGTCGAGTAGGCCGAGTTCTCGTGCACGTACGCGTGGGACAGGTCGTTGGTCCAGATCGTGGCCTCGGCGGCGCCGGCGTGCAGGTCGATGCGGATGGTGACGTCCCGGCCGGTCAGGTCGACCTTCGACCGGTCCTCGGCGGCGGCGCCGGAGCGGCACACCCAGACGCCGTTGACGGCGACGTCGACCCCGTCGGGCTCGAACGCGGCGGCGGTGGTGCCGACGGCGGCGAGGATCCGGCCCCAGTTCGGGTCGTTGCCGAACAGCGCGGTCTTGACCAGGTTGTTGCGGGCCACCGAGCGCCCCACCTCGACCGCGTCGTCCTCGCAGGCCGCGCCGACCACGTCGATGGCGATCTGCTTGGTGGCACCCTCGGCGTCGGCGATGAGCTGCTGGGCCAGGTCGTGGGCGGCGGCGGTCACCGCCGCCGCCAGCTCGGCCGGGGTCGGCGCGATGCCGCTCGCGCCGCTGGACAGCAGCAGCACCGTGTCGTTTGTCGACATGCAGCCGTCGGAGTCGATCCGGTCGAAGGTGACCCGGCACGCCTCCCGCAGGGCGGCGTCGAGGTCCTCCGGCCCGGCCACCGCGTCGGTGGTCAGCACGCAGAGCATGGTGGCCATCGCCGGGGCGAGCATGCCGGCGCCCTTGGCCATGCCGCCGACGGTCCAGCCGCTGCCCCGGGCCACCGCGGTCTTGGGCCGGGTGTCCGTGGTCATGATGGCCTCGGCCGCCGCCGGGCCGCCGTCGCGCGCCAGCCGGCGGATCGCCGAGCGTACGCCGGGAAGCAGCTTGCCCATCGGCAGCCGCTCGCCGATCAGGCCGGTCGAGCAGACCGCCACGTCGGCGGCGCCCAGCATCAGCCGCGGGCTGGCCGCGGTGAGCGCGGCGGCGGTGTGCTCGGCCGTGGCATGGGTGTCCTGGAAGCCGGCCGGGCCCGTGCAGGCGTTGGCGCCGCCGGAGTTGAGGATCACGGCGCGCGCCACGCCGCCGCGCACCACCTGCTGCGTCCAGAGCACCGGCGCGGCCTTGACCCGGTTGGCGGTGAACACGCCGGCGACACCGGCGTCCGGGCCGTCGTTGACGACCAGCGCGACGTCGCTCGCGCCGCTGGTCTTGAGCCCGGCGGCCACCCCGGCCGCCCGGAACCCCCGTGGGGTCGTGACGCTCACTGCACCAGCCCTTCGTTCGTGGCTACGGAACTCACGGTGCGACTCCTTCGTTCGCGACTGCGGGGCTCCGCTGCGCTGCACTCCTCGCGCTCACGGTGCGACCCCCCAGGTGGAGAGGCCCGTCGTCTCCGGCAGGCCGCACATGAGGTTGGCGTTCTGCACCGCCTGGCCGGCGGCGCCCTTGCCGAGGTTGTCCAGCGCGCTCAGCACGATCATGCGCCGGGAGTCGACGTCGACGGTGGCCTGGAGGTGGCAGGAGTTGGAGCCGAGGGTGGCGGCGGTGTGCGGCCAGGCCCCCTCCGGCAGGACGTGCACGAAGGGCGCGTCCGCGTACGCCTCGGCGAGCACCGCGCGCGGGTCGACGCCCCGGGCCGGCACGGCCGTCACCGTGGCGAGGATGCCCCGGGGCATCGGCGCGAGCACCGGCGTCAGCGACAGGCCGGTCGCGCCGGTGGCCTGCTTGATCTCCGGTACGTGCTGGTGGGTGCCCACGCGGTAGGGCGACAGGTCGCCCATCACCTCGCTGCCGAGCAGGTGCGGCTTGGCCGCCTTGCCCGCGCCCGAGGTGCCCGAGGCGGCGACGACCACCACGTCGGCCGGGGCGGCGGCGCCGGCGGCGATCAGCGGGGCGAGGGCCAGGATGATCGCGGCGGCGTAGCAGCCCGTGTTGGCGATCCGGGTGGAACCGGCGATCAGCTCCCGCTGGCCGGGCAGCTCCGGCAGGCCGTAGGTCCACGGGCCGGCGTGGGTGCCGCCGTAGTAGTTGGCCCAGGCGTAGGGGTCGGCGAGCCGGTGGTCGGCGCCCAGGTCGACGACGCGCACCTCGGGCGGGAGCTGGGCCGCCAGGGCCGCCGACTGCCCGTGCGGCAGGGCCAGGAAGACCAGGTCCGCGTCGGCGAGCGTCGCCGCGTCCGTCTCGCCGAGGATCATGTCCAGGCCGGCGAGCTGCGGATGTACGACGTCGAGCCGGTGCCCGGCCTGGCTGTGCGCGGTGGCGGCGACCAGCTCGAACTCCGGGTGCCCGGCCACCAGACGGATCAGCTCGCCCCCGGCGTAGCCGCTCGCTCCGGCGACCGCGACTCGAATACCCATCCCCACCTCCGCATGACTATGCAGAGAAGGCTAGCAAGCGGAAGCCCACGCCTGCAAGTTCATGCAGTCGACCGTATGGCAATGAGACGTGACCCCCGTCCTGGCGGAGGCCCGCGCCGCGGTGCGCGGACACGGGCCTCGAACCGGCGGGGGACCGCTCAGAGGCGGCCCTCCTCGACCGCACGGGTCACCCACGGGATCACCTCGTCGAGCATCTCGTCCAACGAGGTGCTGGCCGTGAAGCCCAGCACCTCACGGGACTTGGTGACGTCCGGCACCCGCTTCTGCACGTCGTACTGGTAGGGCTCGTCGGAGACATACTGGAACGGCACGTGCTCGCCCTTGATCTTGCGCCAGATCAGCTCGGCCAACTCCAGGACCGTGGTCGACTCGGCCGTGGAGAGGTTGAAGTCCTCGTTGCGCGCCGCCGGGTGCTCGATCGCCGTGGCGATGCCCCGGGCCAGGTCGCCGCCGTAGGTGTAGTGCCGGACCTGGTTGCCCTCGCCGAGGATGTGCAGCGGGTCCTGCCCCTTCACGATCTTCTGCACCAGATCGGGCACGACGTGCGACATGGCCAGCTTGACGTTGCCGGAGAGCACCTCGGCCTGCCCCAGCGCCCGCCCCTCCCCCACGCCGACGCAGTTGAACGGCCGCACGATCGTGTACGGCAGCTGGTACTGCTCCCAGGCCGCCCGGGCGTAGTACTCCACGGCCAGCTTCTGGAAGCCGTACGACGACAGCGGCGGCGGGATGCGGCGCTCGTCGCCCTCCCGGCTGGGCCAGTGCTCGGTGGACTCGAAGACCATCGAGGAGGAGAGGTAGGTGACCTTCGCCAAGCGGCCGTCGCGGTGGGCGCGGATCGCCGCGTCGCAGGTGGCCGCCATGATCCGCTCGTTCGTGGCGAGCAGGTCGTAGGCGTACGCGTGGAAGTAGGAGATGCCGCCGATCATCGCCGCACCGGCGACCAGGTGGTCGCAGCCGTCCAGCAGCTCGGTGAGCAGGTCCGCGTCCCGGGCGTCGCCCTCGACGAACCGGAACCGGGGGTGCTGGTCGTAGCTGTGGGTGACCGGGCCGTACTTGGAGAAGTCGTCCACACCGACGACCTCGTGGCCCCGGTCCAACAACTCGGAGACGAGATAGCCGCCGATGAAGCCGGCCGAACCAGTTACCAGGACCTTCGCCACGTGCGCTCCTATGCGGTCGTCTCGAACTCGGTGCTGTCCTGCGGGTCGCGCTGGGCCGGCACGGCCCCGCTCGGGGCGGCGCGGCCGGCCAGTCTCTCCCGGCTCAGCCGCCGACCGTAGGCGAAGAAGTACCAGCGCAGGTAGCCGGGGAGGAAGCGACCCAGGTCGAAGTGGGACTCCCCCAACGGCCGGTCGAGCCAGATGGTCGGGATCTCGGCCACGGGCAGCCGCAGCCGGGTCGCCTTCGCGGTCAGCTCCAGCCCGATCTCGAAGCCGGTCCGCGACTCGATCCCCACCTCCCGCACGAACGCGGTGTCGTACGCCTTGAAGCTGTTCGTGGCGTCGCGGGTGCCGACGCGGGCGAGGGTGTAGAGGCTGCGTCCCGCCCAGCGCGACATGATCCGCTTCAGCCGGGGCCCGCCGACCTGCTGGCCCCCGGGCATGTAGCGGGAGGCGGCCGCGACCACCACCCCCCGGTCTACCAGCCGGGCCAGCTCGTCGATCTGGCGGGGATCGTCACAGCCGTCAGCCATGGTCACGACCACCACCGGGGCGAGCGCCGCGTCGATGCCGAACCGGATCGCGTTGGCCGGACCGCGACCGTAGGTGTTGAGCACCGCCCGCACCCGCGGGTCCGTGCGGGCGACCTGCTCGACGTACGGCACGGTGGTGTCCTCGGGCATGTCGTGCACGACCAGCACCTCGGCGGGCAGCAGCATCTCGCGCAGCATCCGCTCGAGGCAGCGCAGGATCGCCTCGCCCTCGTTGTAGACCGGCACGATCACCGAGACCCGGGGCTTCACACCCGCACCCCCTGCCCGGTCAGGCCCCACATGTCGATGATCGGCTTGTCGGTCTCCAGGCGGGCGTACTGCTCGTGCGGGGCGGCGATCACCAGCAGGTCGGCCCGGCGCAGCACCTCGTCCAGGTCGACGAACCGCTCGTCGACCACGTGGGGGTCCGTGCAGAGCGTCTCGCGGGTCTTCAGCGTCAGGATCTTGCGCAGCTTGTACGCCAGGCTCTCCCGGGGATCGTCGCTTCCGCCCTTGAAGGCCATCCCGAGGATGCCCACGGTCAGCTCGGACAGGTCGAAGCGGTCCTCCAGGCGGGACACCAGGTAGAGCGGCAGTCCTTCGTTGATCAACATGGCGGAGTGGCCGAGCACGAAGTTGTTCCGGTTGAACGCGGCCAGCTGCATGGTGTCCTTGAACAGGCACGGCCCGGCCGCGAACCCGGGCATCGGCAGGTCCGCCGCGCGCGGGTAGTCGTGCGCCACGGCGTGCCGGATCCGGGCGAAGTCCAGACCGAAGTCGTTGGCCATCATCCAGAACTGGTTGGCGGTGGCGAACTTGATGTAGCGCCACGTGTTGGTGAACAGCTTCGCCAGCTCGGCCTCCTCGGGCTCGAGCGGCACGATCTGACTGGTGAGGTGCCGGAACAACTTCTCGGCGCGAGCGAGCGCCCCCGGCGTACGGGCGGCGACGATCTGCGGCAGCGTGAACAGCTCCGTCATCGCCCGCCCCTCGGCGATGCGCTCCGGACAGAACGCCACGTCGGCGCGGATGCCCTTGCCGGCGAGCAGCTTCTCGGTCAGCGCGGTGACCCCGGGGTAGACGGTGCTGCGCAGCACGACGAGCTGCCCGTCGCGCAGGTGCTCGGCGCAGCGCTCCAGGGCCCGGGGCACGGCGCTCAGGTCCGGGTTGAGGTGCTCGTCGACCGGGGTGCCGACCACAACGACGAGGTGCTCGGAGGCGCCGACACTGGCCGGGTCGGTGCTGGCGCGCAGCCGGCCGGCGGCCACCGCCTCCGCGAGCGCCTCGGCCGCGCCGGGCTCCGCGAAGGGCAGCCCGGCCGCGTTGACGGTGTCGACCGCGTCGGCGTTGATGTCGTACAGCACGACGGAGAGGCCGCGCGAGGCGAAGGCGATGCCCAGCGGCAGCCCCACCCGCCCGCAGCCGCCCACGATGCAGACATCGACGGTGGTGATCGGCGGATCCTCGGACATGACTCGACTCCCGTGGGGGCGGCGGGGGTGTGACTCCGGCTACACCTGGAATCAAAGCAGGTTAACCGCTCGGATGTGACTGGCGGGTAGCCAAAAATTCCGAGGCCCCTGACCTTTCAGCCGATTCGTCGGAGATGATCTTGGACAGCAGCACGGCTGGCGGGCGGCCACCCGAGTCCGGCCAGACACGTACCGCGACACCCGGTCAGGCCCGTCACGTCGGGATCGCTGCTCGCGGTGTTCGCGGGAACCTCGTCGTCGCCGAGCTCGTGCGGTCATGTAGCGAGTCGCTTGCTCCGCGAGGCGCAGGAACTCCGGGAGCATGCCGAATGCCCCTCCCGCGCCGGCGGGAGGGGCATTCGTCGTCACTCAGGCGCCGCGCAGGGTGGCGCCGAAGCGCTCCGTGGCGCGGGCGACCGCCGCGTCCCGGGCGGCCACCGCCTCCTCCACGGTCAGCGTCCGGTCCGGGGCCCGGAAGGTGAGCTTGTACGCCAGCGACCTGCGCCCCTCGCCGAGCTGCTCCGAGGCGTACACGTCGAACAGGCGCACCTGCTCCAGCAGCCCGCCGGCGCCCTCGACGAGGGCCTGCTGCACCTGCGCCGCGGGCACCGAGGCGTCCACCACCAGCGCCACGTCGATCAGCGCCGGGGGGAAGCCCGAGACGACCGGCCCGGACGCCACCGGGGCGGCCGGCAGCGCGTCCAGGTCCAGTTCCATGGCGCTGGTACGCCGGGGCAGCTCCAGCGCCGCCACGACCGCCGGGTGCAGCTCGCCGGCGTGCCCGACCACCGTGCCGTCGACCAGCAGCTCGGCGCAGCGGCCGGGGTGCCAGGGGGCGTACTCGGCGGCCCGGACCTCGATCCGGTCCACCGGGACGTCGGCGGCGGCGAGCACGTCGCGGCCGGCCTCCACGGCGTCCGCCCAGCCGGCCGGGCGGCCCGCGCCCCACCAGCCGGCCGGCTCGACGTCGCCGGTCAGCACGACGGCGACGTGCCGGGGCTGGTCGGGAACCACCGCGTCGGCGGCGGCGAACTCCTCGTCGGTGGGTCGCCGGTCCACGCCCATCGCCGGCGGGCGGCCGGCGTCGGGACGCGGGTGGAACACCGCGCCGATCTCGTAGAGGGCGAGGTCGCGCTGGCCCCGGCCGAGGTTGCGCTTCGCGATGCCGAGCAGCGGGCCGAGCAGCGTGGTGCGCAGCAGCGGCTCCTCCTCCGACAGCGGGTTGGCCAGTCGCACCGCGCTCCGGCGCGGGTCGTCGGCCGGCAGGCTGAGCTGGTCGGCCAGCCCGGGGGCGACGAACGGGTGCGCGAGCACCTCCACGTACCCCCGCTCGGCGAGCGACCGGGCCACGGCCCGGCGGCGGCGCTGCTGCCAGGTCAGGCCGCGGCCGGGCGGCGCGGTCGGCAGCACCGACGGCACCCGGTCGTACCCGTCGAGGCGGACCACCTCCTCGACCAGGTCGGCCGGGTCGGTCAGGTCGGGCCGCCAGGTCGGCGGAGTGACGCTGAGCGCGCCCCCGGTGCCGGCGGCCACGCCGACCTCGCCCGGGTCCTCGGCCAGCCGGTCGGCGCCCCTGGCCACCGTGCAGCCGACCTGCTCCAGCAGGGCGGCCACCCGCGCTGGCGGATAGCTCACGCCGATCCGCTGGCTCGGCAGGTCGGCCGGCAGGACGACCGGGGTACGCGGCCGGACGTGGTCGATGTCGAGGATCTCGTCACCGGCCGCGCCACCGGCGTGCTCGGTGAGCAGCCGGACCGCCCGCGCGACGGCCACCAGCGGCAGGGCCGGGTCGACGCCCCGCTCCCACCGCTTCGCCGCCTCGCTGAACAGCTTGTGCCGGCGGGCGGTACGCCCGACCATCACCGGGTCCCAGTGGGCGGCCTCGAAGAGCACGTTCGTCGTCCCGGCGACGACCTCGCTGGTCTCGCCACCCATCACGGCGGCCAGCGAGATCGGGCCAGAGTCGTCGCAGATCACCATGTCCTCGGGCGCGAGGGCGCGGGTGACCCCGTCCAGGGTCGTGAGCTTCTCCCCCGCCTCGGCGCGGCGGACCACCAGCGGCCCGGCGATCCGGTCGGCGTCGAAGGCGTGCATCGGCTGGCCCAGTTCGAGCATCACGTAGTTGGTGATGTCGACCGGCAGCGAGATGCTGCGGATGCCGGCGACGGTGAGCCGCCGCTGCATCCAGTCGGGGCTCTGCGCCGTCGGGTCGACGCCGCGCACGAGGCGGGCGGCGAACCGGTCGCAGCCGACGGTGTCGCGCACCTCGACCGGGTATGCCGGCTCGGCGGTGCCGCCGGGCGCGGGCGCCAGGCCCGGGTCGCGGAACGGCACGCCGAGGGCGTGCGACAGCTCCCGGGCCAGGCCGCGGACGCTCATCGCGTACCCCCGGTCGGGGGTGATCTCCAGGTCGACCACGACGTCGTCGAGGCCGACGACGGGCCGCGCGTCGTCGCCCGGCTTGGCCGGGGTGTCCTGGGGCAGCACGACGATGCCGTCGTGGTCGTCGCCCAGGCCCAGCTCCCGCGCGGAGCAGATCATGCCGTGGGAGTTGCGCCCGTACGTCTTGCGCGCGCCGATGGCGAAGCCGCCGGGCAGCACGCCGCCGGGGAGGATCACCACGACCCGGTCGCCGGGGGCGAAGTTGCGCGCCCCGCAGACGATCTCCTGCGGCTCGCCGGTGCCGTTGGCGTCGCCGACGTCGACCCGGCAGAACCGGATCGGCTTCTTGAAGCCGGTCAGCTCCTCGATCTCGCGGACCTCACCGACCACCAGCGCACCGGTGACGGTCTCCCGCAGGTCCACCACGGACTCGACCTCGATGCCCAGGCCGACCAGGGCCTGCTCCAGGTCGCCGGCGGGCAGGTCGGCCGGGAGGTCGACGTACTCCCGCAGCCAACTGACAGAAACTCGCATGACTCAGACCACCGTCTCCATGACTCGTACCCGCATCGCCTACGCCCCGACCCCGAACGCGCGGGTGAACCGCACGTCGCCCTCGGCCATGTCCCGCATGTCGCTGACCCCGTGCCGGAACATCACCGTCCGGTCGATGCCCATGCCGAACGCGAATCCGGAGTAGACCTCGGGGTCGATGCCGCAGGCGCGCAGCACCCGCGGGTTGACCATGCCGCAACCACCCCACTCGACCCAGCGCGGGCCGTCGCGGTGCTCCGGGAACCAGACGTCGAACTCGGCCGACGGCTCGGTGAACGGGAAGTAGTGCGGCCGGAAGCGGGTCTTCGCGCCCTCGCCGAACATCGCCCGGGCGAAGTGGTCCAGGGTGCCGCGCAGGTGCGCCATGGTGATGCCCCGGTCCACCACGAGCCCCTCCACCTGGTGGAAGACCGGCGCGTGGGTGGCGTCCAGCTCGTCGGTGCGATAGACCCGGCCCGGCACGATCACGTAGATCGGCGGCTTGCGGGTCAGCATGGTGCGCGCCTGCACCGGCGAGGTGTGCGTACGCAGGACGAGGCCGGAGCCCTCCGTGCCCTCCGGCGGCGCGACGTGGAAGGTGTCCATCAGGCCGCGCGCCGGGTGGTCGGCGGGGATGTTCAGCGCGTCGAAGTTGGTCCACTCCAGCTCGACCTCGGGCCCCTCAGCCACCTCGTAGCCCATGCCGACGAACAGGTCGCTGACCTGCTCCATCAGGGTGCTGATCGGGTGCCGGGCGCCCCGGGGCCGCCGGTCGTGGGGCAGCGTCACGTCGACGCGCTCCTCCACCAGCACCCGTTGCGCCTGTTCCCGGTCCAGGACCTCCTGGCGGGCCGCGTACGCGGCGTCGATGGCGCGGCGGGCCTCGTTGACCCGCTTGCCGGCGTCGGACTTGGCGGCCGGCGGCAGCGCGCCGATCTCGCGGCGGGCCAGCGAGACCGGGGACCGGTCGCCGAGGTGCGCCGGGCGCAGCGCGGTCAGCGCGTCCGGGTCACCGGCCTCGGCGAACGCCTTCTCGGCGGCGGCGACGGCCTCGGCCAGGGCGGCCGGGTCGAGCAGGGCGACCTGCTTCGGGTCGTACGGATCGTTGCGGTAGCTCATGGCGTACGGGCACTCCCTCACGGCGGCGCCAGCCCTCACGGGCGGCGAAGCGAGTCTACGGACGCGCGGCTGTGCCGCAGCCCGCCGGTGGGAGTTGTGCGGGGAGCAGGTCAGGCCCGCCGCCCGCCGACACCGGCGGGCTGGCTAAACGAACGCCGTGGCGCGTTCATGGGCGGACGGTCTCCCCTGCGATCTGTCTCGACGGCCGGGTCACGACCGCCGCTGTGCTCTCGCCGAAGCGTACAGGCAGACGGCGGCGGCCGCAGCCAGGTTCAGGCTCTCGGCGCGCCCGTGCAGGGGCACCCGGACCCGGGCGTCGGCGGCGGCGGTGAGCGCCTCGGGCAGGCCGTGCGCCTCCGCGCCGAAGAGCCAGGCCGTGGGGGCGGCGAGCCGCCCGTCGTCGGCGAGGTCGTCGAGGTCGTCCTCGCCGTAGCCGGTGGTGGCGAGCACGGTGAGCCCGGCGGCGCGCAGCGCCGCGACGACGTCCACCGGGTCGGGCGCGCGGACCACGTCGACGTGGAAGAGGCTGCCGGCCGAGGCCCGCACGCACTTGCCGTTGTACGGGTCGACGGCCTCGCCGGCGAAGACCACCACACCCGCGCCCGCGGCGTCGGCGGTGCGCAGCACGGTGCCGGCGTTGCCCGGGTCGCGGATCCCGGCGAGCACGGCCACCAGGCGGGGCCCGTCGGCCAGGGCCCGCTCCAGCGGCACGTCGAGGTGGCGGCAGACGGCGACGAGGCCCTGCGGGGCGACGGTCTCGGCCAGCGCGGCGAGCGCCTCGTCGGTCGCCTCGGAGACGGGCACGTCGGCACGGGCCGCGACGGCGGCCAGGTCGGCGTGCCGGTCCAGGGCGGCGGGCGTACCGAAGAGTTCGGTGACCACGCCCGGGCGGGCCAGGGCCTCGCGGACCGCCTGCGGCCCCTCGGCCAGGAAGCGGCCGGCGGCCTCGCGGTCCCGGCGGCGCTGCAACCGGCGGGCGGCGACCACCCTGGGGGTACGCGGGGTGAAGGGGCCGGAGACAGCGTCGAGGCGTCTCCCGCGCGATGGTGACTGCATGGGAGACGCCTCGATCTGCTGGTGCGCGGGGATCAGGCGGCCTGGGCCGCCGCGCCGCCGGTGCCCTCGGCCGCGACCGCGGCCCGGGCCAGCTCGACGATCGCCGCGAAGGCGGCGGCGTCGTTGACGGCCAGGTCGGCCAGGATCTTGCGGTCGACCTCGATGCCGGCCAGGCGCAGGCCCTGGATCAGGCGGTTGTAGGTCATCCCGTTGGCGCGGGCGCCCGCGTTGATCCGCTGGATCCAGAGCTGCCGGAAGTCGCCCTTGCGGTCGCGACGGTCCCGGTAGGCGTACTGCATCGAGTGCAGCACCTGCTCCTTGGCCTTGCGGTAGAGGCGGGAGCGCTGACCGCGGTAGCCGCTCGCGGTCTCCAGCAGGGTACGACGCTTCTTCTGGGCGTTCACAGCCCGCTTGACGCGTGCCATCTCAACTCCTAATTACGTAAGGTGGCGCGCGTCAGCGGCCGAGCAGCTTCTTGATGCGCTTGACATCGGCCTTGGCCAGCACCACGGTGCCGGTCAGCCGACGGGTCTGGGTGGAGGGCTTCTTCTCCAGGTTGTGCCGGAGGCCGGCCTGCTGGGCAACGATCTTGCCCTTGCCGGTCACCTTGACCCGCTTGCCCATCCCCGTGTGGCTCTTCATCTTCGGCATGTGGAACGTCTCTCCCCTGTTACTCGCCGCTGTTGTCGGCGACGGTGCCGGTGTCACCGGCCGCTGCGGGCTCGCCGGCCGGGGCGCCCTCGGCGTCCCGCTCCCGCGGCCCGCCCCGGGTGGCCGTGGCGGCGACCGCGGCGGCCTTGGTGGCGCGGTGCGGCGCGAGCACCATGATCATGTTTCGACCGTCCTGCTTCGGAGCGGCCTCGACGTACCCCAGCTCCGAGATCTCCGACTCGAGCCGGCGCAGGAGCCGGTAACCCAGCTCCGGGCGGCTCTGCTCGCGACCGCGGAACATGATCGTCACCTTGACCTTGTCGCCCGCCTTGAGGAACCGCACCACGTGACCCTTCTTGGTCTCGTAGTCGTGCGGGTCGATCTTCGGGCGGAGCTTCATCTCCTTGATGACGGTCTGCTGCTGGTTACGCCGCGCTTCGCGCGCCTTCAGTGCGCTCTCGTACTTGAACTTGCCGAAGTCCATGAGCTTGCACACCGGCGGGCGCGCCATCGGCGCAACCTCGACCAGGTCCAGGTCGACGTCCGCGGCCAGCTGAAGGGCGCGCTCCAGCGGGACGATGCCCACCTGCTCACCCTCGGGGCCGACCAGTCGGACCTCACGTGCCCGGATCTGCTCGTTCACGCGTGGTTCGACGCTGATGGGGCCTCCTCGAGTCGGAATCTCTACGTGGCCGACCCTCGCGGCTCCCGGGTGGGAGCCGACCCGGAAAGCAGAAGGCCCCGGCGCATGCCAGGGCCCGCTCGACCGGTCGGCACGATCACATGATCGCGCATCCGGTGCCGGGGCGTGCCCGGAACCGGTGACCGGACCCGGCCACCGTGGTGGTGACTCGGGTGGGAGCAGGCGCTCCTCTTTCAAGGCTGCCCGCATGGGCGCGATGCGCACACACGAAGACAGCCTGGTCGACTTGGTAACACTACACCCTCGCCCGGACACCCACTCAACCGGACACCCACTCAACCGGGCACCCACTCAACCGGGCACCCGGGTCAGCGGCCGGCGGCGCCCTCGGTGAGCCGGGCCTGGTGCGCCTGGTGCAGCCGGCGCAGGGCGCGAACCCCCTCGACGGCCCGCTCCTTGTCGGCGGCCTGGAGGGCGACCATCGGCAGCAGGTCGTCGTCGTGCAGCTCCAGGCTGGCCCAGGGCGCGCCCCGGTCGAAGCGGACCCCCCGGACGACCTCCCACGGCAGCTCGTACGAGCCGACGAGGTTGCGCACGCGCACCCCCGACGCGTTCGCGTCGACCCGGGGGCGGGTGAAGATCAGGACGGCGAGCGCACCGAGGACGCCGAGCCCGACCATCGCGATCTGGTCGCCCCGCTGGAAGCTGCCGTAGCCGTTGCCCGTCGCGCCGCTCAGCGAGGTGGCCAGCAGGCTGAACACCACGAACAGCACGGCCGCGCAGGCCCAGCAGACCACTCGGATGCGGCGCGGGCGCAGGTGGACGGACTCGATTTCGCTCACCCCACCAGTCTGCCACCCGGTCCCGGCCGTTCCCGCGCCGCCACACGCTCCGCCCCCCGCCCGGCGCCCCGTCAGTCCTCCCCGGCCTCCAGCTCGCCCAGCCGCCGCAGCCGGGGCAGATCGCGGACGGTGATCCGGCGGTAGTCCGTGTCGACCAGGCCCTCCGTGCGCAGGTCACGCAGGGCCTTCTGGATGGAGGTCTCGGCGGCGCCGCAGATGCTGGCGAGTTCGGGCTGGGTGAGCCGCACGTCGATGACGACGCCGTCGCGAACCTGGCGGCCGTGGGTGCGGCAGAGCTCGGCGACGACCCGGGCGACCCTGATCTTCACCGGATAGGAGGTGAAGTCGATGCGCCGCCGGTTGGACCAGCGCAGCCGGTCCGACACCATCGCCGCCAGCTCCAGCGCGGCGTCCGGGTGCTCCTTGAGGAACATCTTGAACCGGTCGGGCTGGATGACCCGGTACGTCGCCGGCCCGCAGGTGGTGACGCTCGCCGAGCGGGGCCGGTCGTTGAGCGCCGACATCTCGCCGACGAGGTCGCCGCCGACGCGCAGGGCCAGCAGTGCCGCCCGCCCGTCCGGAAGGGTCGCGGTGACCTTCGTCAGCCCCTCCTCGAGCAGCACCAGGTGCGACTCCCGTACGCCCTCGTGGATGACGATCTGTCCGGGCGGCACCCGCCGGCGCACCCCCAGCTCCAGCAGGGCGGCACGAACCGGGGGGCCGAGCCGTTGCAGGAACGTGCCGTACGGCCAGGTGACGTCGGACAGTTCGGCTGGTCGTCGCATCAGCGCTCTCATCCTCCTCGGCCAGCGACAGCCGTCGAAGCGTAGCCGGCCCTGCGCGTAGCGCGACGCCCGCAGGCGCAGGGCGGCGGCGACGGCGAGCTGGACGATCACCCACGCCAGCAGGACGCCCGGCGGCCAGCCGACCGCGAGCAGCAGCTCCATCAGCCCGATCCTCATGCGACCAGGACACCGGTCCGCCGTGTGCCGGACCCCCGAACAGGACGGGATGACGCCCCACCGACAGTTCCGGGCGATGCCGTACTTCTACGGGGTTCCGCCGGGCCCGCCCCGGTTCGATGTCCCCTGCGGTGCCCGCCTGTGGGGCGGGTCGGGCGACGAAGGGCGGCACGACGATGCGACATCCCGAGCGACGACTGTTGATCTCCGTGGACATGGAGCGGTACAGCCGGCGCACCAACCTCCAGCAGTACGAGGCGCAGAAGGACTTCCGGGAACTGCTGCACGAGGCGGCCGGCGACGTCGGCCTGGACCGGGTCGCCTGGACGACGCAGCAGGCCGGCGACGGCGAGCTGGCGATCCTCCCCCGCGACGTGGCCGAGTCCCGCGTCATCGGCCGCTTCGTACCGGAGCTGAACAGGCGGCTGCGCAGCTACAACAGCAGCCGGGTGCCGGCCGCCCGGATCCGCCTGCGGGTCGCCGTCCACCAGGGACTCGTCCACCTGGACGGGGCCAACGGCTTCCCCGGCAACGCCGTCGTCCTCGTCTGCCGGCTCTGCGAGGCGGCACCCGTGAAGCAGGCCCTGGCGGCCCTTCCCGACGCCGGCGTGGCGCTGGTCGTGTCGGCGGAGATCTACCGCGACGTCGTCACCGAGTACCCGGAGGAGATGCGCCCCGAGCGGTTCCGGCGGGTCGAGGTGACCCACCCGGACAAGGGGTTCCGGGAGGACGCCTGGTTCTGCGTCGTGGACGAGGACATGTCCGCCCTGCCGGCAGCGGAGGACGCCGGTACGCCTTCCCCGGCGCCCGTCTCCACGACGCCGCCCGCTCCGGGAGGCGGGGCCCCGGGTGGGGGGCCGCCGGAGTCCCCGGCGACCCGGACGCGGCCGGGCGCGGGCGACATCCGCACGGGTGACATCCGGGTCGACGGCCAGAACGCGATCGGGCACGGCGCCACGGCGATCGGTTCCGTCGGGCGCGACCTGACCTTCGGTGGCGGACGGGAGGGCCGGGCACGGTGACCGCACCCCACTTCCCGTACCCGCCCGTCGTCGTCGGCGACGACGCCGACCCGGACGGGCCCCGGGACGCCCCCGGTGACGACGGGTACGACCGTCCCACGGAAGGCCCGGCGGCGGGCCCGGACCAGGACCCACCGGACGGGCGGACGGACCCGGCGGACCCGGCGGACCCGGTGACGGGGACCGGGTCGTCGGAGGGCGGCGAGGCGGACGAGCCGGAGGAGCCGCTCGACTCGGCGGACGTCATCCGCGGACTGGCTGACCTGCTCGGCGGCGCCACGATCGGCCTGGGCGACGTACGGGTACGGGGCCAGAACGCCACCGGGCACGGCGCCGTCGCGATCGGCACCGTCAACGTGACCACCGCGGGAGCCGACGGCACGGGGCGGATCTGGTACGAGAGCCTGAGCGGGAACGAGGTCGGGGAACTGGCGCAGGGGTACGCGCCGACGTCCAGCGACCAGCAGCTCGACCGTCACCTCAAGCGCCGCCACCTGGTGTGCCTGTCCGGCCCGTCCGCCAGCGGCCGGTTCACCTCCGCCGTCCTCGCCACCGCCCGCCGGCACGGGCTCGACCGCGCCTGCGTCCTCGGCGCGGAACAGCCCGCCGACCTGCTCGGGTCGAGCGAACGGTTGCCCGCCGGACGCGGGTACGTGCTCCGGCTCGCGGACAGCGCGGCGAACGCCGTCGACGGGTTCACCCTCGTGGCGCTCGCGGCACGGGCCGAGGCGACCGGCATGACGCTGATCCTGGTCGGGGACTTCTCCCGGCGCGGTCAGGACCTCGCCGGGCACGTCGTGGAGCATCGGGTGCCGCCGGCGGTGGAGGTGTTCCGGGCGCGGCTGCGCCAGCAGTTGGCCGGGCTGTGCGTCGGCTGGTGCCCGGACGGATGCGACGGCACCTGCGTGGAGCGGTACGTCGACGACGAGTGCGTCACCCATCCGCTGCTCTCGGCCTACCTCGCCGGCGAGCCCCGTCCGGGCGAGGTGGTGCCCGTCGTGGAGCTGATCGCCCGGACGGTTCCGCACGGCCCCGCCCTGACCGAGCGGTTGGAGCAGCTGCTCCCCCGCCAGCTACGGGAGCGCGCGGCGCAGATCCTCGACGCCGGCCGACCCGACGGCCCGGACGGGGTCGACGCCTGGGCGGCCGACCGGGCCCGCGCCTTCCGGCTGACCTGCGCCGTACTGGCCGGGCAGCCGGTGGCGGAGATCGATCAGGCGGCCCGACGGTTGGCCGGAACCGACCTCACCGGGACCGACCTCGCCGGGACCGCCTCCGTCGGACCCCGGCTGCGCGGCCCCGAACTGGACACGCTCCTCGGGTCGACGCTGCGCCAGGCCGTCGTCGTGGTCGGCGACGAAGGCGCCGCGGGGGGCCGGCGGATCGAGTTCGGCGCCGGCAGCGAGCAGCTCCGTTCGACGTTGCTCGAGGTCGCCTGGACGGACTGGTGGCTGCCCGGGCAGCTGCTCGGCTGGCTGGCGGACCTGGTCCGCTCCGACGTGCCGGGGATCCGGCAGGCCGCCGCGGGCGCCATCGGCTGGTCGGCCGGGCGGGACGTGCGGGCAGCCCTGGAGACGGTCGGCGACCTGGCCCGGGAACGGCGGGCGGGCGTCCGGCAGGCCGCCGCCATCGTGCTGGTCGCCATGGCGATGCAACCCGGCCTGCGCCAGCGCGTACGGACCGAACTCGACCAGTGGGCCGCCGGGCCGGCGGCGCACCTGCGGGACACCGTCGCGCGGGCGTACGGCCTCGGACTGGCCCGCCTCTGGCCCGACGCCGCCCTCGTGCAGTTGCGCCTGGTGGCGCAGGCCCGCATGCAGCGGCGGAACAACTCCGTGGTCCGGGGCCTGGTCGAGGTCTACCGGGACGGCCACGCGGCCACGCTCGTGCCGGAGCTGGTCGACTGGACCGCGTCCGACGACCCGGAGGTGCGGCTGCACGCGGCGCGGACGCTGCGCGTCCTCGCCGACCGCTGGGCCGAGCCGCCCAGGGAGCACTGGCCGGAGCTGCTGGACCTCGTCCGGCGGCGGATCGTCAGCCCGGGCGACGTGGCCGCGCTCTGGGCCGTGGCGCTGGGCATGCCGCAGACGGCCTACCGCTCGTGGCGGACGCTCGGCTTCTGGTTGAACCGGGCGGACGGCAATCCCGAGGTCGCCGCCCACTGCGTGGCCCTGCTCCGGCACGTGATCGCCGGTCGGCCGCCGCTGCGGCACCGCCTCGACCACCAGGTCCGCCACGTCTGGCGGCCCATCATGCCGCGCAACGACCTGCTCGACGCCGTACACGCACTCATCGACGAGGACCTGTCATGACGACTCACCCCACCGGGCCACCCCCCACGGCAGCGTTCGTACCGCCCCAGCCGGAGCGCCGCCGCTGGTGGCACGCCTTCTTCCCGCCGGTCGAACCGGTCCCTCCCGCCGGGCCACCGGCGCCCCCGGTCCCCGACACGGTGACGTTCCGCCACGACGTGCCGCAGCCGATCCTGGTCCCGGCCAGGGGCGACGCCTTCGACTTCCGGCTGCACGTCGTCTACAACTGGACCGCGCAGAACATGCCCTACGAGGCGCTGCGGCTGCGGGCCGAGCGGTATCTCGCCTGGGCGGGTGGCATCGTCCGGGAGCGGGCGGTGGATCTGGCCCGCCAGTACGAGCCGCACCGCTCGCACGACCTGGAGCGGGCGCTCAACGACCGGCTGGCCGGTCAGCGCTGGCCCCGGGAGGGTTCCCAGCCCTACTTCTGGGTGCAGGTGCGGGTCAGCCCGGACGAGCGGGTGCGGGAGCGGCTGCGGCCGTACTGGGAGCAGCGGATCAAGCTCGAGTGCGACCACGAGCTGGAGAAGATCAGGGCCCAGCAGGCCGACGAGCTGACCCGCCGGTGGTGCGCCGTGCTGCAGAGCCTGGAGGACGATCCGGTCACCGCGCACGCGGCCCGGCTGACCGGTGAACAGTTCGCGGAGGTCTTCCGCCGGTACGTGGAGGAGCGCCGGGGGACGGTGCCGGACCTGGTGCAGCTGCTGCGGGAGGCCGTGCGGGGGCACGGCGACCTCGGCATGGGGCCGTCGGAGTACACCGAGGCGTGGGACGCGGCGATCCGGACGTACGAGCGACGGCACGGGCTCTCCGAGCGGACGAACTGACCGACGGGCCCCCTCCCGCGTACCGCCGGATCGTCGGCGCCTACCCCGGCGTCGCTGATCCGGCGGTCGCGGCGGGGGCTCCCGGACCGGTGGCGGTCGGCGGCACGGCGTCGCGCGGACCCCGCCGGCCGGCCCCTCGGCCGGCGACCAGGGCGGCCGCCAGGGTGAGCAGCGCCCCGGCCAGCACCGGCAGCCGCAGGCCGGGGCCGCCCGGCAGCAGCGCGTCCAGCAGCAGGGCGCCGCCCAACTGGCCGGCGACCAGGGCGAGCCCGGTGCGCAGCACGCCGACCGCCGGGACGCCGACCAGCAGGGCGGCCACGATGACGACGCCGAGCAGGCCGCCGGTGTAGAGGTACCAGTCGTCCGGCCAGGTCGGGCCCGGCCCGGTGAGGGCGCCGGCCAGCGCCGCGACCAGCAGCACGACGGGCGTGGCCGTGGCGAAGTTGACCACCATTCCGGCGGCGGCCGAGCTGGCGGCGGAGACCCGCGCGTTCAGCGCGGACTGGAGCGCGACACCGAGCCCGCCGGCCACGGCGAGCAGGACCAGGCCGAGGGCGAGGTCGCCGACGGGCTGGCCGACCTGGGCCAGCGTCACGGCGGTCACGCCGAGCAGCGCGCCGGCCACCCGGGGCGGGGTGAGCGCCAGCCGCCCCACCGGCGCCAGCCCGGCCCGGTCGACGGCCAGCCCGCCGAGGCTGCCGCCGGCGACCTGGGCGATGGTGAAGACCGCCACCCCGAGCACCGGCACGATGTACGCGCCGGCCAGCACGATGCCCGCGCCGCCGAGCCCGCCCAGGTACGTCCACCAGGGCAGCCGGGCCCGGCGCAGCGCGGCCAGGCCGGTGCGCGCCGAGGGCAGCGCCAGGACCCCGAGGCCGACCAGCAGCGCCCCGCCGAGGTTGTTGACCACCGCGCCCAGGGTCGCGTTGCCGGCCCGCTCGCCCAGCTCGGCGTTGGCCGCGCCCTGGGCCGCCGAGGCGACGCCGGCGAGGGTGACCAGGGTCAGCGCCACCCACGGCGGCAGGGCACGCGACACCGGGGACGGCGCCGGGGCACCCGCCGCCGTGGGCGAGCGGCTCACAGCCGGCAGGCGTGGATGTTGGTGACCAGGATCGCGCGGGCCCCGAGCTCGTACAGCTCGTCCATGATCCGGTGCACGTCGTCGCGGAGCACCATCGCCTGCACCGCCACCCAGCCCTCGCGGTGCAGCGGGGAGACGGTCGGCGACTCGATGCCCGGGGTCAGCGAGCTGGCCCGGTCGAGCAGGCCGGCCGGCACGTCGTAGGCGAGCATCACGTAGCGGCGGGCGACCAGCACCCCGTGCAGCCGGCGCAGCAGCTGCGCGGCCTGCGGGTGGGCCTCGGCGTCGGCGCGGCGGACCAGCACCGCCGACGAGCGCAGCAGGGGCTCACCGAAGACCACCAGGCCGGCCTGGCGCAGCGTGGTGCCGGTCTCGACCACGTCGGCGACCACGTCGGCGACGCCCAGCCGGATGGCGTTCTCCACCGCGCCGTCGAGGCGGGTCACCTCGGCCTTGACGCCCAGCTCCGCGAGGTGCCGCTCCACGAGCCCCGGGTACGCGGTGGCGATCCGGTGCCCGCCCAGCTCCCGCACGTCGTCGACGTCCTCCGGGCGGGCGGCGAAGCGGAAGGTGGCCCGGCCGAAGTCGAGATCGATGACCTCCTCGGCCGGCGCGCCGGAGTCGATCAGCAGGTCCCGGCCGGTGATCCCGACGTCGAGGTCGCCGGAGCCGACGTAGGTGGCGATGTCCTTCGGGCGCAGGTAGAAGAATTCGACGTCGTTGGGCTCGTCCCGGCAGACCAGGTCCTTCGGGTCGGTGCGCTGGCGGTAGCCCGCCTCGCGCAGCATCTGGGCGGCCTTCTCGGCCAGGGCGCCCTTGTTCGGAATGGCGACACGCAGCATGACGGAGTGCTCCTTCGATCGAAACTGATCAACGACGGGGCGCACTCACAGATGTCGGTAGACGTCCTTCAGGTCGAGGCCGCTGGCCAGCATCAGCACCTGGACCTGGTAGAGCAGCTGGGAGATCTCCTCGGCGGTGCGTTCCGGCCCCTCGTGCTCAGCGGCCATCCACGACTCGGCCGCCTCCTCGACGACCTTCTTGCCGATGAAGTGCACGCCCTTCTCGAGCGCGGCGACCGTGCCCGAGCCGGGGGTGCCCGCGGCGGCCTTGGCCTGCAGCTCGGCGAACAACTCCTCGAACGTCTTCACGCCGCGATTCTTCCAGCCGCCCCGACGGCGCCGGTGCGCCGGGTCAGGCCCCGCTCACCGACCGGGAACGCGGCACGGCGGCGGCGCGGCCCCGGTCGGTCGGGGGTCAGCCGCCGAAGCCGGCCCGGTGGCCGTTGCTGGCGAGGGCGCGGATGGCCAGGGCGGCGTCGAGGGCGGCGACGGTGGCCGACCAGCCCTTGTCCTCCGCCGAGCCGGGCAGCCCGGCCCGGTCCCGGGCCTGCGCGAGGGTGTCGACGGTCAGGACGCCGTGCGCGACCGGCTTGCCCTCGTCCAGCGCCACCCGGGTCAGCCCGTCGGTGACCGAGCGGCAGACGTAGTCGAAGTGGGCGGTGGCGCCGCGGATCACCACGCCGAGCGCGACCACCACGTCGCAGCGCCGCGCGAGGGCCTGGGCCACCACGGGCAGCTCGACCGAGCCGGCCACCCGGGCGGTGACCGCCCGGGCCCCGCACGCCTCGGCGGCGGCGACCGCCCGGTCGAGCATGTGGTCGGTCAGCTCGCCGTGCCAGCGCGCCGCGACCACGCCGACGGTCATCCCGGCGGCGTCCACCGCCGTCACGCCCGGTTCACCGAAACCCGCCATGCCTACGCTCCGATCTCGTCGCCGAGGACCGGGCGGCCCATCGGGGCCTCGGTCACCTCGTCCAGCTCGTCCAGCAGGTGCCCCATCCGGTCCCGCTTGGTGCGCAGGTAGCGCACGTTCTCCGGGTGCGGGCGCACCGGCAGCCCCTCGCGGCCGATGACGGTCAGCCCGTAGCCCTCCAGTCCGGCGCGCTTGGCCGGGTTGTTGGTGAGCAGCCGCATCGAGCGCACCCCGATGTCGTAGAGGATCTGTGCGCCGGTGCCGTAGTCGCGGGCGTCGGCCGGCAGGCCCAGGTCGAGGTTGGCGTCGACCGTGTCCCGGCCCTGGTCCTGGAGCTGGTACGCTTGGAGCTTGTGCAGCAGGCCGATGCCGCGCCCCTCGTGGCCGCGTACGTAGAGCACCACGCCCCGCCCCTCCCGGGCGACCCGGTCCAGGGCGGCGTCGAGCTGCGGGCCGCAGTCGCAGCGCACCGAGCCGAACACGTCCCCGGTGAGGCACTCGGAGTGCACCCGCACCAGCACGTCGCGCCCGTCGCCGATCTCGCCCGTGACCAGGGCCACGTGCTCGGCCGAGTCGTGCTCGCTGCGGTAGCCCAGGGCCCGGAACACGCCGTGCCGGGTGGGCATCCGGGCGTCGGCGACCCGCTCGACCTGCTTCTCGGTCCGCCGCCGGTACGCGACCAGGTCGGCGATGGTGACCAGGGTCAGGGCGTGCTCGGCGCAGAACTTCTCCAGGTCCGGCACCCGCATCATGGTGCCGTCGTCGTTGACCAGCTCGCAGAGCACGCCGGCGGGGCGCAGCCCGGCCATCCGGGTCAGGTCGACGGCGGCCTCGGTGTGGCCGGGCCGGCGCAGCACGCCGCCCTCGCGGGCCCGCAGCGGCACCACGTGCCCGGGGCGGGCCAGGTCGGCCGGGCCGGTGCCGGGGTCGGCGAGCAGCCGGATGGTGTGCGCCCGGTCGGCGGCGGAGATGCCGGTGCTGACGCCCTCCCGGGCGTCCACGGTCACCGTGTAGGCGGTGCCGCGCCGGTCCTGGTTGGTGTGGTGCTGCGGCGGCAGGTCCAGCCGGTCGCACTCGCTCTCGGTCAGCGGCGCGCAGATGTAGCCGGACGTGTGGCGCACCATGAAGGCGAGCAGCTCCGGCGTCGCCAGCTCGGCGGCGAAGATCAGGTCGCCCTCGTTCTCCCGGTCGGCGTCGTCGACCACGACGACGGGCCGGCCGGCGGCGATGTCCGCCACCGCCTGCTCGATGCTGCCAAAGGTGCTCATGCCGGCACTCCGCTTCGCTCCGTGCCGCCATGAGGCAGCACCGCACTGAGCCTGATGATTCGCTCGCTTCGCTCGCTCATGCCGGCACTCCGCTTCGCTCCGTGCCGCCATGAGGCACCACCACACTGAGCCTCATGATTCGCTCGCTTCGCTCGCTCATGCCACGGCCTCCGAGTAGGTCGACGGGATCGGGGCGGGCGCCGGGCGGGCGGCCCGCGAGGTGCGCCACCAGGCGACGAGGCCCCAGGCGCAGAACGCGCCGTAGACGAGGTACATGGCGGCCGAGGGGTAGAACCCGCCGCGCAGCAGCAGCGGCACGCCGACCGCGTCGACGGCGATCCAGATCAGCCAGAAGTCCACCCAGCCGCGCGCCATGCCGTACGTGGCGAGCAGGCTGCCGGTGAGGATCCAGGCGTCCGGCAGCGGCCCCCAGGAGCCGAGTGCGGCGAGCAGCGGGTACGCCGCCGCGGTGCCGATCCCGGCCGCGGCCAGCAGGCCGAGCCGTTCCCGGCCGGTGGCCCAGCGGGGCGCCACGGCGGCCCCGTCGCCGACGCCGTGGCGGCGGTTGCGCGACCAGCGCCACCAGCCGTAGACGCTCAGCGAGAAGAAGAAGACCTGCCGGCCCGCCTGCCCGTAGAGGTCGTGCGCCTGCGGGGTGGCGAAGACGCCGCCCAGGAAGACGGTGAACAGCAGCGCGTTGCCGATCATGCCGACGGGCCAGGCCCAGACCAGCCGGCGCAGGCCGAACACCGCCGACGCCAGCCCGAAGCCGTTGCCGACGATCTCCCGGACCAGCACCGGCGACCCGGCGATGTCGACCTGCGCGTGGAGCAGCCACCCGAGCGGGCCCATCAGGCCGCTCCGC
>NZ_JBEZEV010000045.1:0-44625 GCF_040649055.1 Micromonospora sp. NPDC049060 | reverse complement strand
TGGCCGGCCCCGATCCCCGCGCCCGTGCGCACCCACCCCGCCAGCGCCGGCGACCCCCCCCCAGGGGCACCGCCGGCGCCCCGGCCCAACCGGCCCGCCGCGACGCCGGGGATGGATCAGCTGCCGAAGAAGACCTCGGCCTCGGCGTACCGCTCCAGCGGCACGGTCTTCAGCTCGCGGGTGGCCTCGGCCAGCGGAACGCGGACGATGTCCGTGCTCTGCATGGCGACCATCTTGCCCCAGTCGCCCTCGTGGACCGCGTCGATCGCCTGGAGGCCGAGCCGGGTGGCGAGCACCCGGTCGAAGGCGCTCGGGGTGCCGCCACGCTGGATGTGCCCGAGCACGACGGTGCGGGCCTCCTTGCCGGTCTTGGCCTCCAGTTGCTCGGCGAGCCACTGGCCGATGCCGCCGAGGCGGACGTGGCCGAACGCGTCGAGCTCCTGGTTGTGCAGGACCATCTGGCCGTCGAGCGGCTGGGCGCCCTCGGCGACCACGACGATCGGGGCGTACTGGTGCTGGAAGCGCTTCTCGACGTAGCCGGCGACCTGCTCGACGTCGAACTGCCGCTCCGGCAGCAGGATCACGTTGGCGCCACCGGCCAGGCCGGCGTGCAGGGCGATCCAGCCGGCGTGCCGGCCCATCACCTCGACCACCAGGGTGCGGTGGTGGCTCTCGGCGGTGGTGTGCAGCCGGTCGATCGCCTCCATGGCGATGTTCACGGCGGTGTCGAAGCCGAAGGTGTAGTCGGTGGCGCCGAGGTCGTTGTCGATCGTCTTCGGCACGCCGATGACGTGGACCCCGAGCTCGTGCAGCTTGGTGGCCACGCCGAGGGTGTCCTCGCCGCCGATCGCGATGAGCGCGTCCACGCCCTGCGCGGCGAGGTTCTCCTTGATCCGCTCGACGCCGTTCTCGATCTTGAAGGGGTTCGTCCGGGACGAGCCGAGGATGGTGCCGCCGCGCGGCAGGATGCCGCGGACCTCCGCGATGCCCAGGGGGCGGGACAGGCCCTCCAACGGGCCCTTCCAGCCGTCCCGGAAACCCACGAACTCGTGGCCGTAGCTGGCGACGCCCTTGCGGACCACCGCCCGGATGACCGCGTTGAGACCTGGGCAGTCGCCGCCGCCGGTGAGCACGCCGATACGCATGATCGCTCATCCTCCTGGGAGCATCAGGTGAAGCCCGATTTGCCCCAGGATATGTGTCGAATCAAGACCATCGGCGCCGTTGCCGGCCCGGGGCGGGCCGTCAGTGCGCACTGTAGTCGCCGCGGGCGTACGCCGACACCGCGCCCCGGGCCGGTCTCACCGGCGGACGGTCTACCGGTCAGTAGCTGACCTCGTGGTTCTCCCCCACCTCCGGCGGCTTGCCGGTCACCGCCGCCTTCGCGTAGCCGAACAGGTTCACCACCGTGCTCGACGGAGAGTCCCAGTACTCCGCGGATCCGGCGTGCACCTTGAGCAGGGTGAGTCCCGGGGTCTCCAGCCCGTCCGGGAACCAGGCCTTGAGCACCGGGTTCCACAGCTGTTCGGCCTTCGCCCGGTCGTACTCCTCCCGGGCCGTGCCCGCGACCGACACCCAGGAGTTGCGCCGGGAGTCGGAGAAGGAGACGTTGACCTCGGGGTTCACGCGGATCTGCCGGACCTTGGCGGAGTCGGCGTACGCGAAGAACCACAGGTCGCCGTCGAACTCCGCCTCCTGCAACCCCATCGGGCGGCTCACCATCCGCCCGTCCACGGCGATCGTGGTCAGCATGCAGATGCGGGCCTCGCGGACCAGCTCGGTCACCCGGCGCCGGGCCTCGGCGGCGTTGGTCGGTTCGTTGCTCATTGGGACTCTCCCTCACATCGGCTCGACGTCGCACCGGTGCCCGGGACAGAACCGACCAAACCTACGAACCGGTCATCGCCCGCCACCGGGCCAGGTTGTGCCGGGCATCGACCAGCGCGTCGTGCCGCGCCGCGTCGGCGTCCGGCAGCGGCGGCCGGCCCCGGTCGTCCCAGAGTTGGCGCAGGTCCTTGGTGAACCGGGGGATCTCCCGGGGCAGCGCCGGCATGGCGCCCCACAGCTGGGCCAGGGCGACGTGGTCGTACGCGGCGTACCAGGCCCACAGCTCCAGTTGCTCGCCCGGGCGGTCGCGGACCGGCTCGACGAGGAAGTCGTACAGCTCGTCGCGGATGCGTTCGCGGGAACGCCAGGCGCGGTTCGCCGGGGAGGGCAGCTTGTCGAGCACGTTGCGGCGCACCCAGGGCACGGCCCGCGAGTCGTCGAACTCGGTCGAGACGGCGTAGAACTCGCGGCCGTACTCGTCGACGACGCCGATCGACACGAGGTCGACGAGCCGGCCGTCCTCGATGAACTCGCAGTCGTAGAAATAGCGGTAGACCATCGCCCGTCATCCTCGCCCACGCCCTCGGCGTCCCGACGACCGGGGCGGCCGGACCGCCCCCCACCACGCCGGTCGTCGCAGCTCGGGAGTGTCACGGAAGTGATTTGAGGGGTGTACAGCAAGCGACCGGACCGTCATGATCTGATGTGTACCGCTACCGGACGCCGAACCGGTGTCAGTTCACCTCGTCGAGGCCTTCAGGTTCACCCGGTGAGCGAGTTGTGGTCCTTGACCGGGGAGGGGTTGGACCGTGGAGATGCGCCTGCCGGAGCCTGGTGACGCGCTCACGGGTGTGGAGATGTTCGCCGGGCTGGAGCCGGAGGTCCGGCAGCGGGTGATCGCCGCGGCGGTCCCCCGCACGTACCGCAAGGGCCAACTGCTCTTCGTCGAGAACGACCCCGGCGAGTCCCTCATCGTCCTGCGTCGGGGCGCGGTAGCGGTCTTCCGCACCGCGCCGACCGGCGAACGCGCCGTCCTGTCGGTCATCCGTCCGCCGGACGTGCTGGGCGAGGTCTCCCTGCTCGACGCCTCCACCCGGTCCGCCTCGGCCGAGGCGATCGAGGACTGCGCCGCGCTCGCGCTGTCCCGGGGCGCGTTCATGGAGCTGGTGCACTCCAACCCGCGCATCCTCGACGCGGTGATGCGCTCGCTCGGCGGGCTGATCCGACGGCTGACCGAGCAGAACGCCGACCACGTCTTCCTTGACCTGCCCGGCCGGGTGGCCAAGACCCTGGTGCGGCTGGCCGGCGAGAGCCAGGCCCCGATGATCACCATCGAGCTCAACCAGAGCCAGCTCGCGGAGATGGCCGGCGGCTCGCGGCAGAGCGTCAACCAGGCGATCGGATCGTTCGCCAACCGGGGTTGGCTGCGCACCGAGGGCCGACGCATCGTGGTCACCGACGTCGCGGCGCTGCGCCGCCGCGCCGGCATGAGCGAGCGCTGAGGCGTACGCGAAAAAGGGCCGGAGCAGCCGCTCCGGCCCTTTCGTGCGGGGTGTCAGGGAGTGTTGCTGCCCGGCCCGACCCAGTTGGTGCTGCCCGGCCCGACCCATTCCGTGCCGTCCTTGCCGCCACCGGACTGCTCGCTGACGATCCCCTGCGCCTGGAGCGCGGCCAGCGTGGCGGCGTCCACGTCGACGGAGTCGCCCGCGAGGTGGCTGACCCCGCTGCCGTCGGTCCAGTCGCTCTGCAACATCACGTACACCATCGGGAATCCCCCTGTGGTCAATGGTCGACATTCAGCCGCCTGACTGTAACCGTAGGGCCGCCCGGTGGACTGTCCACAAGCCAACAGCCCGGTACCCGACAGCTGGGCGGACGGCGATACTGACACCGGAACGGTGCCGATCACGGCGCCGGCGGGATCGCGAGTGGAGGGCGTCATCGCCACGCAGTGTGACCGCTGTGGACGCACGGCCGCCTCGGGCGACCGTTTCTGCGGCGGCTGCGGCAACGAGCTGGGCGCGGTCTGTCCGCACTGCCTGCGCCCGCTCGCTCAGGACGTGGCGTTCTGCACCTCCTGCGGCGCCGCCCGGCCGGGCAGCGAGCGACAGCCGGCCCCGCAGGAGGACCGCCGCCGGGTCAGCGTGCTCTTCGTCGACCTGATCGACTTCACCCCGTACGTCGAGCGGGCCGACCCGGAGCTGGTCCGCGGCATGCAGACCGGGTTCTTCTCGGCCGCCCGCCGCGTCGTGGGGCAGTACGGCGGGGTGGTGGAGAAGTACATCGGCGACGCGGTGATGGCGCTGTTCGGCGCGCCCGTGGCGACCGAGACCGACGCGCTGCGCTGCGTGCGGGCCGGCCTGGAGCTGCAACGGGTGCTGACGCGGTTCACCCCCACCGGCGCCGACGCGCTGCGCTTCCGGGTCGGGGTGGCCACCGGCGAGGCGCTTGTCGACGTGGCCGCCGCCCGCGACGGCGGCCAGGCGATCGTGGCCGGCGACGTGGTCAACACGGCCTCCCGGATGCAGTCGGTCGCGCCGCCGGGCGGGGTGCTGGTCTGCGGCGTGACGCACGCCCTCACCCGGGACGCGATCCGCTACTCGGAGCAGCCGCCGGTCACCCTGCGTGGGCGGTCGACGACGACCGAGGTGTGGCTGGCCCTGTCCCCGGTCCGCCGGCAGCCGACGGACCGGCAGCCGGACGTCACGCCGCTGATCGACCGCGAACACGAGCTGGGGATGCTGGTCAACGCCCTGCACCGGTCGCTGCGCGACCGCCGCCCGCAGGTGGTGACCGTCTTCGGCCGGGCCGGGCTGGGCAAGAGCCGGCTGGTCCGGGAGCTGTACCGGCACGTGGACCAGCTGGTCGACGAGCCGCTGACCTGGCGGATCGGGCGGTGCCCGCCGTTCGGCGAGAACGTGACGTTCGCGGCGCTTGCCGACATCGTCAAGTCCGAGGCCGGCATCCTGGACACCGACCCGGCGTCGAGCGCGGCGCAGCGGCTCGCCTCGGCCGTCGGCGAGCTGGTCGGCCCGGGCGAGCGGCAGCGCCTCGTCGACGCCCTGCGGCCCCTCGTCGGGCTGCCGGGGACCGCGCTGCCGGCCGAGGAGACCGGGTCGGCGTGGCGGCGTTTCCTGCTCGCCCTGGCCGCGCGCCGGCCGACCGTGCTGGTCTTCGAGGACCTGCACTGGGCCGACGACGCGATGCTGCGCTTCGTGGAGCTGCTCGGCACCGCCGCCCGGGACGTGCCGCTGCTGCTGCTCTGCACCGCCCGGCCGGAACTCGTCGACCGGGACCCGAGCTGGGCGGGGACGATCACCGGCTCGGTGACCATCACCCTGCCCCCGCTGCGGGACACGGGCATCGCCGCGCTCTACGCCCACATGTTCGGCCGGGCGGCGTTCTCCGCCGACATGCTCACCCCGCTGATCGAGGTGGCCGGCGGCAACCCGCTCTACGCCCACGAGTACGTCCGGATGCTGATCGAGCAGGGCGCGCTGCGCCAGTCCGTGCGGGGCTGGTCGCTGGAGAAGCACCTCGACCTGCCGATGCCGGAGAGCGTGCACGCCGTCATCGCCAACCGCATCGACCTGCTCGACGCCAAGGAGCGCACGGTGCTGCTGGCCGCCGCCGTCGTCGGCGTGCAATTCTGGCCGGGAGCCGTGGCCGCCGCGCTCGGGCAGCCCGTCGAGTCGGTGGAGCGCGCGCTGCGCCGGCTGGAGCAGCGGGACTTCGTGCACGAGCAGGCCGCCTCCACCATGGCGGGTCAGCCGGAGTACCGGTTCCGGCACGTGCTGGTGCGCGACGTCTGCTACCAGCGGCTGCCCCGTACCGAGCGGGTGGCGCGGCACGAGCGGACCGCGCAGTGGCTGGACATGCTCTCGCAGAGCCGGGACACCGACCTGGCGGAGGTGCTGGCCCACCACCGCTGGGCGGCCCACGAGATCGCCCGGTCGCTGGGCATGGAGATCGCCCGCTTCGCCGGCCCCGCCCGGGCCGCGCTGCACCGGGCGGCCCGCCGGGCGTACGCGCTGCACAGCCTCGACGTCGCGGCGAGCCACGCGGGCCGGGCGCTCGGGCTGGCCGACGACTCCGACCCGCTCGACCGGCTCCAACTCGAGCTGCTCAGCACCGAGATCTCCTTCTACCGCGACGGCAACGTCTTCCTCTCCGGCGGCGGGCCCGAGCAGGTGCAGGCGCTCGCCGACCGGCTGCTGGCGCACGACGACGACGCCTGCGCGGCGCGCGCCTGGACGCTGCTCGGTCAGGCCGCGTGGCTGCGCGCCGACCGGGCCGCCGCGCTCGCCTGCCTGGACCGGGCCGTCGAGCTCTTCGACCCGCTGCCGGACAGCCCGCAGAAGGCGGACGCCTACGCCGAGCTGGGCCGGCTGCACATGCTGAACTACGAGCGTGATCCGGCGGTCGCCGCAGCCGACCGGGCGGCGGCGATCGGCGAGCGGCTGAGGCTGACCGAGACCCGCACCAACGCCCGGATCACCTCGGCGATCGCCCGCTACCAGGCGGGTGACCGGTCCGGCCTGGACGACCTGCACGCGATCGTCGAGCTCAGCCGCGCCAACCAGCTGATCGCCCTGCCCCGGGCCATGCAGAACCTCGCCTACGCCGTCTGCGAGGAGGGCGACTGGCTGCGCTCGGACGCCCTGCTCTCGTCGTCGCCGACCCGCAAGGCCAGCGGGCAGACGCTGACCACGAGTTACTCGGCCGAGGCGATGCGCGCCTGGTTCGAGGGCGACTTCGACCGGCTGCTGGCCGCCGCCGAGGCCTTCGTGGACACCCCGACCGGCAGCTGGGACATGCAGGTCCGCGGCCTGCGCTCCTGCCTGCTGGTACTGCGCGGCGAACGGGTGCCGCCGGCGCGCTCCCACTCGGACGACGACGCCGCCGCCACGTACAGCGACGACGTGGCGGCCGCGCTCGACGCCGCCCGGCGCAGCGGTTTCCACCGGCCGCACTGGACGATGCTGGGGATGGGCGCGCTCTGCCGGGCCCTGCAGGGACGCCGGCAGGAGGCGACGGCGCTGATCGACGAGCTGGCCGACTCCTGGTCGGCGGTGCCCGCCATCGCCAGCGGCGAGTGGATCCCGGCGGCCGGATACGCGGCCAGCCTCGCCGGGCGGGAGGCGGCGGCACGGGTACGCGCGATGCTGGACCGGGTGGGTCACCGCACACCCTGGTCCGAGGCGGCGCGCCGAACGGTGGCCGGTGCGCTGGCCGCCGCGGACGGCGACCACCGGCGGGCCGCGGAGCTGCACCTGGCCGGCGCCGAGATCTACGCCGGCATCCCGGACGTGACGGACCGGATGCTGGCGTTGACCTTCGCGACGGTGGAGCTGGAGCGGGCCGGCGAGTCGACGGCGGGCCGCCCGGAACTGGCCGAGCTGCGCGCCTTCGCGCTGCGCAACGACGCCCCCGTCCTGCTGAACCTGGCCCGCCCCCCGACGACCGCCGCCGACACCGCCCTGGCCTGCTGACCGGGCGACGCGGGCGGGCGGCCCGTCAGGCGGGGACCGGCTCGCGGGGGACCGGGCCGGCGGGCGGGCTCTTGGCCTTCTGGGCGTACATGTCAACGTACTCGCGGCCGGAGAGCTCCATCAGCTCGTACATGATCTCGTCGGTCACCGCGCGCTCGACGTACCGGTCACCGGCCATCCCGGCGTAGCGCGAGAAGTCCAGCGGCGGGCCGAACCGGATCCGCACCCGGGCGATCTTGGGGATCAGCTTGCCGGGCGGCTGGATCTCGTCGGCGTTGAGCATCGCCGTCGGGATGACCAGGGCGCCGCTCTCCAGGGCCAGCCGGGCCACGCCGGTCTTGCCGCGGTAGAGCCGGCCGTCCGGCGAGCGGGTGCCCTCGGGATAGATGCCGGCGATGCCACCGGCGCGCAGCACCCGCAGCTGGGTGTCCAGGGCCGCCCTGGCCGCCCGGCCGCCCGAGCGGTCGACCGGGATGGTGCCGGAGCCGACGAAGAACATCTTCGTCAGCCAGCCCTTGACGCCCTTGCCGGTGAAGTACTCGGCCTTGGCGATGAACGTCACCCGCCGCTTCACGACAAGCGGCGTGAAGATCGAGTCGGAGAACGACAGGTGGTTGCTGGCGAGGATCACCGGCCCGGTGTCGGGCACGTGGTGCAGCCCCTCGACCTGCGGGCGGAAGACCAGCCTCAGCAGCGGGCCGAGGAGCACGTACTTCATCAGCCAGTACAGCACCGGCGTCCTTTCCACAGGTGGTCGCGAGGCCGCCGCGTCGCCACGGGTCGTCGTGGGCATGAGCCTACGAACCCGATGCCGGCCGCCACAACGTGATCCGGCCCGCGTGGCGCGGAACGTCCAACCCGGACAGCCGCGGGCGGGCGGCGGGCGTGCCGACCGGCGGGCGGCGCACCTGGAACCCAACGAGACGGAGATGCGGGCTCGGCAACACCGATTTCCGCTGGACGATGACGTGAGCCGGCCCGCCGGTCCGCGCGGTGGCCACGACGACGCGGGCCTGATCGCCGGTGGCGTCGCCGCCCTGGTCCTGATTCTCGCCAGCGGCGCGTGGCTGCCCGTCGGGCTGGTCCGCCCGCCCGGATACACCGGTGGTGGGCCGATCCGGGTCGCCACCGCAGTGCTGCGCGGCGAGATCACGTGGACCACGGCCTGCACCGTTGCCGCGGTCGTCGAGGTGACCGTCCTCATCCTGCTGCTCCTCGGCGGGATCACCGCGTGGCGGTGGGTGACGCGGTCGCCGGGGTGGTCAACATGCCCGACAAGACGAGGGGCGGCATCTACGCGGGCGCGCAGAAGATGCTCATGTGCCTCACCGAGCCGACGGTCACCGCCTGGGTCACCCCACCCACGCGCGGCGGGGTCCTCGAGTTCGACCCAGCCGCCTTCGTCGCCTCCACCGATGTGCTGTACCTGCTGTCCCAGGGCGGCCCCGGCTCCCCCGCCCCGCTGGTTGCCGCCCTCACCGACGCCGTCCTGCGCGCCGGCGAGCTACGCGCCCGCACCCGCCCCGGGCGGCGCCTCGATCCGCCGCTGCTGAGCGTGCTCGACGAGGCCGCCAACATCTGCCGGCTACGCCAGCTCCCAGCCCTCTACTCCTTCTACGGCTCCCACGGCCTGCCCATCATCACGATCCTCCAGTCCTATCCCCAAGGCGTCGACGTGTGGGGCCGCGAGGGCATGCGCAAGCTGTGGTCCGCGGCGAACGTCCGCACCTACGGCGGCGGCGTCGCCGACCCCGACTGGCTGGAAGAACTGTCCAAGCTCATCGGCGAGCACGACGTGACGACCAGGTCGACCAGCAGCAGCGGATCCGGGTGGGGCCAGCGGTCGGTCTCGCACGCCACCCGCCGCCAGCGGGTCCTCGACGTCTCCGACCTGCACGCCCTGCCCCGGGGCCGGATGGTCGTCTATGCCTCCGGCGCCCCGCCCGCGCTCGCCCGCACCGCTCCCTGGCAGAACGGCCCCTACGCTGCGGCGATCCGCGCGTCGATCGCCCGCTGGGACCCCCACGAGCGCACCGACTGGACCCTCACCCCCGACGACGCCCCGCCGGAGCCGACCCCATGACCCTGCCCCAGACCGGACCGGCCGGCGACCCGGTCGCCGACCTCAGCGCCCTGCTCGGCCAACTCGCCGGCGGCCCGAGCGACACTCCGCCGCCGGCCGCGACGCCAGCCGCCGAGCCCGCCGAGGCGGAGCCGGTCTACCGCAACGTCGAGGCGTTCGTCGGGGACTACCTCGCCCACGTCGTCGAGCGGCGCCTCGCCTCCGGGCCGACGCCTGGGGTGAACTGTGACGCCGCAGGCGGTGTAGCGGTCGCCCAGTCAGTAGACCCCTCGGGCGCAGGTTGTACCGCGCATCGCCACCGGCGGACGTTCGCGAGAGCGAGCGTCCGCCGGTGGCGATGCGAGTACGCGGGGTTGCGAATGTCGATAGCCGTTCCTGTCTTGGGCCGAGTGTTGGTAACGCCTCCCACTCGATCAAAGACATTTACCTCTACTTTCCACGCCCGCAAATTTGCCGAGTCGACAGCTATTCGATGGTGCAGTTTCCGGGTTTCCCATCGTCTACGCCGATCCAGGGCGTCGGGCCCTTAGTAAAGCGCGTCAGGCCTGGCGAATTGATGCTTCGCTCATATATCCACCAGCGGACGCAGTGAGTTTCCCGGTGGTCGAAGTTGCAAGAATCCCAGCCCCCTTCGCCCAGTGGAAAGTTCGGGTCGTGAGCGCAGTAGCGGGTCTTGTAGCGGTTACCTTCGGCTGGATAGCTTGCTTCCAGTTTGACCTCAGGGCTCCATCCGTTCTCGCTGTTGTCAGCGACCCAAATTTTGTCTCCGTTTGGCTGGAAGCAAGAGTCTCCATAGTCATCGGCGTACAGATAATAGGTGCACTCTGCTGGCGGAGCGGCTAGGCTCTTCGTCGAAGCCCGGGCCGGTGCTGCGACGACCATCCCGGCCAGCAGAAGAGCTACCGTGAATGCGAAAGTCTTAAACTTCATTATTGCACCCCTATTGCACCCAGTTGAGCCCGTGACTCGACGACTGACAGTCCCGAGCCTCTCGGCCTGTCGCAGCCGTTTGGGGTGCCGCTGCCGGAGTCGGCCCGAGTCCAGCAAGATTTTCCCTGCGTAAAGTCGTTAGTGGTACATGCAACGATGCGTTGCTCGGACCCGTCGGTGAGGCATATCCACCACCTAATGTCGTCCTGTTCCGATATGCTGCTGAAGCCGCACTGATGCCAGGAGTCAGCCCCGTGGGCGTTGCGGCATGATCCTGTCATGCCGAAGGCGGTTTCGAAGTACGCCTTTACCGAGTAGCCATCGGCATTGTCGTCCTCCACCCATAGCTCGTCGCCGTCAGCCTCGAAGCATGCTGTTGCGCTTTCCCACCATACGCCAATACCCCACCAGGAATGGCATCTAACGTCCGAAGGCGGGCCCCCAGGGTGGGCTTGGGCTGGCGTCGGGCTGAGTGTCAGCGCCATCATCGTGATCGCGATCAGCGACAGAATCGTCTTCAACCTTGCCATTTTAATATCCTCTCTTTATTCCGACTATCCTTAACGGACTAGTCTTGTTCGTAGCCTCTTATCGGGTCTAGATTAGCGTGGCGATGTCAATGTCGATGCACGAAATCCGTCATTGATCGCCACGCTTTTAAGCAACATCTGACACATCGAATGCACGGAATGCTGAGGACTGCAGGCCTGGCACTACCGAGGCGTTTATGTTCTACAGAATTCCTCCCGCTAGGCGACGCGATTAGTGTGGCCTCCAGCGTGTCGGATGCCGGCGTGAGCCAGTGCTGACATCACCCGCGCCTGCGGCTGGGCGACACGCTCCTTACCGACACCCCGACACACCCGGCGGCGTGCTCGAATGCCGCCGCAAGATCAAAGATCTGGCGGGCTGGGAAAGCTACCCAAGCGCCGGGCCTTCACCGTGAACTCCTTTCGAAGCTAGTCGCGCGGTCGTGTTGAGCCAGCAGGATGTACAGACCACTGTTTGGAATCGCGAGGCATCCTTTAAATCCCAGTATTCCCGATTTCCATCCATTGACCCTGACGTATCCATTGTGGCAATCTGGATGCCATCTGTCTTGACTGCTAGCGCCCGACTCTTGACTATCTGTGACGGGGTCTGCGGCGGTTTGACGCATGCCCGGAAGATCTTGGCCGACCACGGGGGTTGCGGATGGACATCTATGCAGAGTTCCGGACCGATGGCCTGCCGCAGGCGGAACGCTTCGCGGCCTGGCAGGAAGCCATCGAAGGCCTTCTGCCGTCTGCCATGCGCACTGAGGACCCGGACGAGTTCCAGGCGTCAGCGCGAGCGGTCGCCCTCGGTGACGTCCAGGTGTCCGCTCTGGAGTTCTCGCCGCTCGATTCCTACCGGTCGCCGAAGCTGATCCGCCGCCATGATCCAGGACAGGCGATCGCGTGGCTTAGCCTGAGTAACGGCTTGGGATTCGACCTCGCTAACGGCTCCCCCGTCATCAACAGGGGGAAGGTGATGCTCTACAACAGCTCACAGCCCTTCCGCTTCCTTAACCGTAACCCGGTCCGAGGGCTGCTGGTACAGCTGCCGGTGGAGTTGCTCTCCATGCCAAAAACCGCGACGCCACTCATCGGCGTGCCCCTGCCCAGCCAGGAAGGGATCGGCGCTCTCCTCACTCGCTACCTTGTCGAACTGGTCCGACACGCTGACCGCTGCCGGCCGACCGACGTGCCCCGGCTGTCCACGATCACCGTGGACCTCCTCACCGCCTTCCTGCACAGCCACCACACAAACGGCACCCCGCCCTCGACGGATACGCACCAGCGGGTGCTGCGACTCCGCATCCATGACTTTCTCGAACGCCGTCTCGGAGACCCCGATCTGTCCCCCCAGGTGATCGCCGCCGCGCACGGAATCTCGGTCCGTGCTCTCTACCGGCTGTTCGAGAAAGAGAACCTCACCGTGGCCGAGCGGATACGTCACCGTCGGCTCGAACGCTGCCGCCACGACCTTGCCGACCCACTCCTGGCCCACCGAACGATCCAAAACGTCGCCTCCCGATGGGGATTCACCGACGCAGCCCACTTCAGCCGGGTCTTCCGCAACGCCTACGGCATATCCCCCAAGGACTACCGGGCGACACGGGAGCCGATCAGCCAGCGGCCCTGAGTACTCCGGCCGGGAACGTGCGAACCGGCCTCGCCGGCTGGCAGGCCTCCACGTCATCAGGTGCACCGGTGCCAATGCTGCGTCGTCTGCCCGCACCTGGCCGCGTGCAGCGCCACTACCGGCCCATCGCCGATCAACGTACGCGGAAGACACGCGGGGCCGGGGTACACCGAGGGGGCCGAGGTGCGCCGGATGGTCGCGCTCAGCGGATCACGCGGCTCATCGTGCCCTGACCGTCCGGCCTGGTAGGCAGTTGGTCGGACTGCTCGACCGTCGGGAGCCCGGGCCGGAAGTCCGGCGGGAGCTGGGTAAGCCGGTTTTGCAGGGCGGCCTGGTCGTCGCGTTGGGCCGGAACGAGGCCAGGCAGCGCGCTGTACAGCGTGCTGCGAGAGACGCCGAGGAGCTTGGCGATCGAGGTCATGGTGCGGTTCGGCTCGGCGAGCAGTTGCAGCGCGTACGCGACCTTCTCCGGTGTCATCGCCGGCGGTCGGCCGAGGCGTTGCCCGCGGGCGCGAGCGGCGGCCAGGCCCTCGTTGGTGTTGGCCACGATGATGGTGCGCAGGAACTCGGCAAGTGCGGCGAAGACGTGGAAGACGAACATCCCGCCTGCGGTGGTGGTGTCGAGCTTCTCGTGCAGGGATTGGAAGCCGACGCCGTGGCGCTTGAGCCGGCCGACGATGCCGATCAGGTCTTCCAGCGAGCGGCCGAGCCGGTCGAGCGAGACGACGGTGAGCACGTCGCCGGGTCGGATGTACTCGAACACCTTGGCCAGCTCGGGCCGGTCGGTGTTCTTCCCTGAGGCCTTGTCGAAGAAGTACTTGGCGCAGCCGGCGGCAGTCAGCGCGGCTTGCTGGCGGGCGAGGTTCTGCTCGCGGGTGGAGACTCGCCCTTAGCCGACAAGCACCCCTGCCAGCGGAGTCGGAGCGAGCAGGTCGCCCTCGGCGGGCATGGGGGTAACGGTCACGCCGCCCAGAGTGCCCAACAAACCCGTTGCCGCGTTGTTGGACACGCCGACTTCTCGGACGGGTTTTTCGGACGCGATACACCCGCTCCGGTGGCAGATCTTGATCTTGTCCGAGAAACGATCGATTCCTGGACAGCAGCCCGGGTGGCAGAAGGCCCCAGACCCAAGTCCACGCGTTGGAGCGGAAGGTTCCGGAACAACATTCCAGGACTAATAACGCAAGGCAGCCCTTAAGCTCTTATGGATCTGGTGATGCGCTTGATCCTTCCTGCAGCTCAGGAAGGGTTGCACCGGCCGTAGCTGACCGGTCTCCGTTGGGGCCCGCTGGCGAAGTTGTGCTGATTCCACACCGCGCCGGGTTGCACCGGTCGTTGATGGTCTCCGTTGAGGCTTGGGCAGCGGACTGTCGCCTGTCGACGTACCCCCGCCCGTCGCGGATACGGCGGGGGGCGACGGTCGGTCGGAACACCCGTCGGCTCCGCGCGAAGGCCGGCGGCACCTACGCTCGTGGTGTGTGGGTGGCCGGGGTGCGGCGGGGAGCGGGCAGGCTGGTCCGGCTGCCCCGGGCCGCCGTGCTGGACCTGCTCATCGGCGTCGCCGTGTCGGCCGTCGTGGCGGCGGCGATCACCGCGAACCTGGGCGGCGACCGGGGCCGCGACGTCCCCGCCTACCTGTTCGCCGTCGGGCTCGGCGCGCTCGTGCTCCTGCGCCGCCGCGCGCCGACCACCGTGCTGGTGGTCAGCGCCGCCGGACTGGTCGCCTACTACGTGGCCGGCTACCCGCCGGTCGGGCTGGCCCTCCCCCTCGCCGCGGCGCTCTACTCGGCGGCCGAGGCCGGGCAGCTGCGCTGGGCGGTGCTCGTGGGGCTCGGCCTGCTCGTCGTCTCCACCGCGTTCCGCACGGCGGACGGCGCGAGCGTCGCGTACCTCATCGGCTTCGAGCTGGCCTCCAGCGTCGCCATCATGGCCGCCGCGGTCGCCCTCGGCGACGGGGTCCGGTCCCGGCGGCTGCGGCGCCGGGAGCAACGGTGGCGGCTGCGGCAGCTGGAACGCGACCACGCCCGGGAGGCGGCGCGCCGCGTCGAGGAGGAACGGCTCCGGATCGCCCGGGACCTGCACGACGTCATCGCCCACCACATCTCCGTCATCTCGCTGCACGCCGGCGTGGCCGACGAGGCCCTCGACGACGACCCGACGGCCGCCCGGGCCGCCCTGGGGCACGTCCGCTCGGCCACCACCCAGGTCGCCCGGGAACTGCGCACCACCCTCGGTCTCCTGCGCGACCCGGCCGCGGCCGAACCCCGGCAACCGGTGGCGGGGCTGGCCGGGCTGGACGCCCTGGCCGCCGGCGCGCGGGCCACCGGGCTGCGGATCGCCGTCCACCGGCAGGGCGAGCTGACCGGGCTGCCCGCCGCGGTCGACTCGACCGCCCACCGGCTGATCCAGGAGGCGCTGACCAACACCCTGCGCCACGCCGGCGCGCGCACCGTCGAGATCGACGTCGTCCGCGGCGCCGACACCCTCGCCGTCGCCGTCCGCGACGACGGCCGTGGGCGGCACGAGGGCACCCCGCGCGGGTACGGGCTCGGCGGCATGCGGGAGCGCACCGCCCTGCTCGGGGGCACCGTCACCGCCGGCAACCGACCCGGCGGCGGCTTCGAGGTACGCGCCGAACTACCCCTGGGAGGGACCACGTGATCCGGGTGGGACTCGTCGACGACCAGCACCTGGTCCGCGCGGGGCTGCGTGCGCTGCTGAACCGGGCGCCGGACATCGAGGTCGTCGGCGAGGCGGGCGACGGCGACGCGGCGTACCGGCTGGCGGTCACCGAGCGGCCGGACGTCCTGCTGATGGACGTCCGGATGCCGGGCACGGACGGCATCGAGGCCACCCGCCGGATCGTCGCCGACGAGCGGCTGACCGGCGTACGGGTCGTCGTGCTCACCACGTTCGACACCGACGAGTACGTCTTCGAGGCGATCCGGGCCGGCGCGTCCGGCTTCCTGCTCAAGGACACCGGCCCCGACGAGCTGCGGGGGGCGGTGCGCATCGTCCGGGCCGGGGAGGCCCTGCTCTCCCCCGCGGTGACGCGGCGGGTCATGACGGCGGTACGCGCCGGGGGGCGGGAGCCGGACCCGGCCCGGCTGGCGGCGCTGACCGCCCGGGAACGCGAAGTGCTTGCCGAGGTGGCCGCCGGCCGGTCGAACGACGAGATCGGCGCGGTCCTGCACATCAGCCCGGCGACGGCGCGCACGTACGTGAGCCGGCTGCTGGCCAAGCTGCACGCCCGGGACCGGTCGCAGCTCGTCGTGGCGGCGTACGAGAGCGGTCTGGTGCGGCCGGGATCACCGCCCGGCCCGGGCTGACCGGCGGACGGCGCGCTCGCCGGCACCGGCGGCCCCTCGGGCGGCACGGCGCCGCAGGCGGGCTCCGTTGAAAAACATTCAGCAAGAACGGACATAAATCCCCGGTCGCGACCTGCGACAGGGCCTCTGACTTCGTACGCCGCGCCACAAGGCACTCCCGGAACCGGGTCCTGACGTGTCACGATTCAAGGCACGGCGTGCGGGTCGGCGCCGACGGGGCTCAGGCGGCCGCGCCGCGGGCGCGTGATGAGGAGGATGTCCGGTGTCAGCGGGTGGGGCCCGCCGGGGACGGCGGGACAACGGGCTCGACGCGAGCGAGTACGCCATCGCCGGCGACGTGGATCCGCGCGTCGGTGAGCACCTGCTCGACGTCCTGGCCGCCGGTGGGATCGCCGCCTACCTCCAGCCCTCGGCCGACCTGAACCCGGTCACCCGCACCACCACCGTGCCCGCCCGCCCCGTCGACCGGCTCTACGTCGACCGCTCGCACCTGAGGACCGCGCGGGACTACCTGACCCAGCTCGCGGACGAGACGGCCCCCGAGAAGCCCCGCGACGACGAGCCGGACATCGAGGCCGAGTGGGCCCGTATCGTCGCCGGCTTCCACACCACCGCCCCCCGCGGTGGCGACAACCCGTGGCCCGCCGCCGAGGACGTGGACGACCCGCCCGGGCCCGCCGCCGGCCCGGTGACCCTCGGCACGCCCGACGAGCCCGCCGGGCCGACCGCCACCGACGTGCGACGGTTGCCGTACGCGGCCGACATCTCGGGCGTCTCCCTGTCCCGGGGCCGCCACGACGAGCCGTCGCTGCTCGACGGGCTGGACACCTTCGGCGCGGACCTGCCCGACGACGAGTCGGAGGACGAGCGCTACACCCCGCCGCCGCCTCCGCCCCTGCCGCGCTTCTCGAAGTACACGGTGGTCGGGGTGCTGGCCATCGTGGTCGGCTTCGTGCTCTTCCTGTTCCCGTCGCTCTTCCCGGTGGCCGATCCGTCGGTGGTCAACCTGTTCGGGTTCACCGGCATCCTGGCCGGCTTCGTCTCGCTGATCTGGCGGCTGCGCCCCGGTGGCGACGACGACGAGCGCGACCCGGACGACGGCGCGGTGGTCTGACGGCGACCCGTCCGGCCGGCACTCCTGCCCGCATCCCGGGACGACGGACGCCCCGAGCCCGGCGCGCAACACTGGTGTAACTTACTGTCAGTAGGAATACCGCTGTCCGTCACATCCCTCGCTGACTGCCCGGTTGTTCCTCCGCTGCGGCGGTCACTCCCTGCTGATCGGAATGCCCGAGATGCGACAGAGTTCCCTCGTGGTGGTGGCCAACCGCCTGCCCATCGACGACAGTGTGGCGCCCGATGGTGCCTGCGAATGGCGCCGCAGTCCCGGCGGCCTGGTCAGCGCCCTCCATCCCCTCCTGCGGCACACCCCGGCGACGTGGGTGGGGTGGGCCGGCGGCACCGGCCCGGCGCCCGCGCTGCCCGACGTGGACGGCGTCCGCATGCACACCGTTGCGCTGACCGCCGACGACCTGCGCGACCACTACGAGGGCTTCGCCAACGCCACCCTCTGGCCGCTCTACCACGACTCGGTGGAGCAACCGGAGTACCACCGCAGCTGGTGGGAGGCGTACCAGCGGGTCAACCAGCGGTTCGCCGAGGCCACGGCCGACGTGGCCGAGCCCGGCGCGGTCGTCTGGGTGCAGGACTACCACCTGCAACTGGTGCCGGGCCTGCTCCGGGAGCTGCGGCCGGACCTGCGGATCGGCTTCTTCCTGCACGTGCCGTTCCCACCGCCCGAGCTGTTCATGCAGCTCCCCCGCCGGGCCGAGCTGCTGCGCGGGATGCTCGGCGCCGACCTGATCGGCTTCCAGCGCTCCCAGGCCGCGCACAACTTCGCCCAACTGGTGGCGAAGGTGCTGGACGTCCCCGCCACCGACCGGCGGATCACCGTCGACGACCGGGTGGTCCGGATCGGCGCCTTCCCCGTCTCCATCGACACCGCCGAGATGGCCGCGCTGGCCGCCCGGCCCGACGTGGCCGATCGGGCCGCCCGGCTGCGCCATGACCTCGGCAGTCCCGAGCAGGTGATCCTCAGCGTCGACCGGATGGACTACACCAAGGGCATCGAGCAGCGGCTCAAGGCGTACAGCGAGCTGATCGCCCACGGGCACGTCAAGGTACGCGACACCGTGCTCGTGCAGGTGGCGGTGCCCAGCCGGGAACGGGTCGGGCAGTACCAGATCCTCCGCGAACGGGTGGAACGCGAGGTCGGGCGGATCAACGGCGAGTTCGGCCGGGTCGGCGAGCCGGCGATCCACTACCTGACCCAGCCGTTCGACCGCGCCGAACTGGCCGCGCTCTACCGCGTCGCCGACGTGATGGCGGTGACCCCGCTGCGCGACGGGATGAACCTCGTCGCCAAGGAGTACGTGGCCGCCCGGGTCGACGACACGGGCGCGCTGCTGCTCAGCGAGTTCGCCGGCGCCGCCGCCGAACTGCCGCAGGCGTACCTGGTCAACCCGCACGACCTGGAGGGGCTCAAGCAGGGGCTGCTCGCGGCGCTGCGGGCGGGCCCGGACGACCTCGGCGCGCGGATGCGGGCCATGCGGGCGCACCTGCACCGGCACGACATCCGGGCGTGGGCCCGCTCCTACCTCTCCGCCCTCGACGACAGCGGCTCGCTGCTGACCCGGCTGGGCGCCGCCGGCTGAGGCGACCGGCCTAGGGCGTCAGCGTCGGCCGGTCGGCCGCGGGGCTGTCGCCGGTCGGCCCGGGCGGTCAGGGCCGGCCGGTCGGCGCGGGGTCCTTCTCCAGCCAGTCCAGGATCGCGTCGACCGGCTCCCGCCACCGGGCGTCGAGCATCATGTCGTGCCCCATGCCGGGGAAGAGCAGCGGGGCGGAGCCGTACCGCCGGGCCGCCCGGGTCAGCGCCGCCGACGGCACGACCCGGTCGTCGGGGCTGCCCAGCACCAGCACCGGCGGGTCGCCCACTGCCGGCTCGGCGGCCCGCCCGGTCAGCAGCTGCCACTGGGCGCGCCGGCCGGCCCGCCCCAGCCTGCCCGCGTAGCCCCGGGCCTCCGCCTCGGGCAGCTCCCGACTGAACAGCTGCCGGCGGTGCAGCCGCAGCGGCCCGCCGAACACTGCCGGCAGCGTGCCGACCGGGTTGCGGCGCAGCGCCGCCCCGAACGTCGCCCAGCCGCCGAACACCGGCGCGACCAGCACCGCCGCCCGGGCCGGGTAGCGGGCCAGCGCGTGGGCCACCACGAGCGCCCCGGCGCCGTGCCCCACCAGCACCGCCTGGCGCGGCAGGCCCGCCGCCACCTGGGTCACGTCGTGGGCGTACGCCCGCAGCGTCGCCTCCGGCGCCGGCCCGCTGTCGCCGTGCCCGCGCAGGCTCAGCGCGTACGCCGGGAAGCCCCGGGACGCGGCGTGGCCGAGCCAGTGCTCGGCGAACGCCCAGGCGCCGTGCCCGAAGCCCGGTACGAAGAGCAGCGGCGGACGTCCCTGTTCCACCTCGGGGTTCGCGCCGAGCACCTCACGCCGGACCGGGCGGACCGGGCGGGCCCACTCCCGCCCGCGCATGATCCGCACCTGACTCACTGTTCCGGCCTTTCGTTCGCGACTGCGGGGCTCCGCTGCGCTGCACTCCTCGCGCTCACCGGTCCGGCCTTTCGTTCGCGACTGCGGGGCTCGCAAGCTCACTCCTCGCGCTCACCGGTCCGGCCTTTCGTTCGCGACTGCGGGGCTCCGCTGCGCTGCACTCCTCGCACTCACCGGGAAGCCTCCAGGTCGTGCAGCGCGCGTTGGACCGCGCGCAGGTAGTCGGCGTGGCCCACCTCGAACCAGTGCCGGCTGCTGTCCTTGACCGGCCCGGCGTAGCGCTCCCCCGCCTTCGCCGACACCCGGGCGGCGAAGGCCGCCGCCCGGTCGGGACGGGTCACGCGCAGCCGCAGCAGCCGGGCGAAGAGCACCGACTGCCAGTGCGACAGGGGGAAGATGCCCGAGTCCGGCTGCACCAGCCCGGCCACGGCCAGTGTGGGGCGACCGGGGACGAAGGCGTTCAGCCAGAGCTTCGGGCGGCCCTCCCCCGCGTCGTCGCCGAGCACCTTCGGGTCGAGGAACTCGAAGCGCGGCAGGTACCCGGTGGCGAAGACGACCAGGTCCGGGTCGATCTCCCGGCCGTCGGAGAGCTCGACGGCGTACGGGTGGAAGCGGACGACGTCCGGCACCGGCGCGATCGCGCCGTGGCCCACGTAGTAGACGAGCTGGCTGTTGGCGATCGGGTGCGTCTCGTAGACCCGGTGGTCGGGCCTCGGCAGGCCGAACCGGGTCAGGTCGCCGACGGTCAGCCGCAGCGTCCAGTGGTAGAGCCACTGCCGCACCCGCAGCGGCACGCGCAGTGCCAGCAGCGCGTCGTTGACCTGGTCGGCGGGGCGGCCGAGGACGTACTTCGGGGCGTACCAGTAGCCCCGGCGGGTCGAGTGCCAGCAGCGCGACGCCTGCTGGGCGGCCTCGACGGCGATGTCGCAGCCGGTGTTGCCGGCGCCCACCACCAGCACCCGCTTGCCGCGCAGTTGCGCGGGGTCCTTGTAGGACGAGGCGTGCATGACCTCGCCCCGGAACTCCTCCAGCCCCTCGTAGCGGGGCAGCTTCGGCGACCAGTTGTGGCCGTTGGCGATCACCACGGCCGCGTAGCGGGAGGTGCGTTCCGGGCCGTAGCCGCCGGTGCTGCGGGTGGTCACGTCCCAGCGGTCACCGGCCACGGGCTCCACCCGGACGACCTCGGTGCCGAACCAGATGTGCCCGCGCAGGTCGAAGTGGTCGGCGTACCGCTCGAAGTACGACAGCAGCCGGCTGTGGTGCGGGTAGTCCGGCCAGTCGTCCGGCATCGGGAAGTCGGGGAACTGGGTGAAGGGCCGCGACGAGATCAGGTGCGTGCTCGCGTACACCGGGCTGCGGTCGTGCCGCCAGTTCCAGGCGCCGCCGACGCCGGTCTCCCGCTCGTAGCAGTCGACGCCGAAGCCGTGTTCCTTCAGGTTCTTGATCGCCGTCAGACCGCTGGCCCCCGCGCCGACGACGCAGACGGTGTCGCCCCGGTCGGAGACCGGCCGGCCGTCGCGGGTCAGGGCGAGAGTGCTCGCCTCCGGGTCGGGCCGGCCGTGGTCGGTGGAGGTGGACACCGGGATCTCCTTTTGTGCGGCACGAGTGCCGGGTCGCGCAGCATCCTCTCCACAACGGAGCGGGTTGTCCAGCCCCGGCCGCGACGGACGGTCAGTCGGCGGCCGGCAGCAGCAGGTCGACCAGGACCGGGAAGTGGTCGCTGGCGCGGCGGGTCTGCGGGGTGTCCACCACGTCGTAGTCGACCACCGTGATCCGCGGATCGACGAAGAGGGCGTCGATGCGCCGCCGGGGGTCCGCGCAGGAGTAGGTGACCCGGTCGGCCCGGTCCATCGCCACGGCGGCGTCGGCCAGCCCGCTCGCCACGGTGGCCCAGGCCGGCCCGTCCGGCCCCTCGTTCAGGTCGGCCGCGGCGACCACCGGGCTGGTGGCCGCGTCCAGCTCGCGCTTGAACAGCGCGGCCTGTGCGGGCCGCTCGGCCGGGTCGGTGGACAGGTGCGACCCGGCCAGGGTGAACCGGGCCGCGCCGGCGACCACGCACTCGGCGTACGCGGCGCCGCGCAGGTGCCGGCCGGGGGTGAGCGGGAAGCGCTGGCAGCGCTCGGCCACCACCCGCACCCGCAGGCTGGTCAGCAGCAGGTTGCCGAGCGCGGGCAGCCCGCCGGCGGCCACCACCAGGCCGAAGGACTCCGCCAGCGCCGCCGACTTCTGCCGCCACCGGAACCGGCGCGGCCCCTCCTGCACGATCACCACGTCCGGCCTGGCGTCGCGGACGACCGCCGCCAGCGCGGCCGTGTCGTCGCGCTGGCTGTGGATGTTGTACGACACGACGCGCAGCGGCACGCCCGGACTCTGCGTCACGGTCACCGCCTCAGATCCGGCGGGCCAGGTCGGCGGCGCCGATGACGCCTGCGGTGTTGCCCAGCTCGGCCGGGCGGATCTCGGCGACGGGGAGGCGGCTGCGCTGGGCGAGCGCGTCGGCGAACGACCTGCGGGTCGGGCCGAGCAGCAGGTCCCCGGCCTCGATCACCCCGCCGCCGACGACGAGCACCTGCGGGTCGAGGATCTGCGCCATGTCGGCGAGGCTGGTGCCGAGCCACCGGCCGACCTGCGCGAACGCCTCGGTGGAGACCGGGTCGCCGGCCTGCGCGGCGGCGGTGACCATGGGCCCGGTGACCGCCTCGGCCTCGCCGCCGGCCAGTTCCAGCAGGCCGGTGGCGCGGTGCGGCTCCTGCCGGGCGGCGGCCCGGGCGAACCGCACCAGGGCGCTGCCGCTGGCGTACTGCTCGATGCAGCCGAGCCGGCCGCAGCCGCACTGGTGGCCGTCCGGCACCGTCAGCATGTGGCCCAGCTCGGCGGCGATGCCGTTGGCGCCCCGCAGCAGTTCCCCGCTGAGCACGATGCCGCCGCCGACGCCGGTGCCGATGGTGAACATGACCATCGAGTCGTCGGCCTCGCGGGCCGCGCCGTAGCGGAACTCCGCCCAGGCCGCCACGTTGCCGTCGTTCTCCACGATCACCGGCAGGCCGGTGGCGGCGCTGACGTAGTCGCGCAGCGGCTCGTCCCGCCACGCCAGGTTCGGGGCGAACAGCACGGTCGAGCGGCTGGCGTCGATCCAGCCGGCCGCGCCGATGCCGACCGCCTCGATCGCGTGCCCGGAGGCCAGCTCGCGGACCAGTTCGATGATGACGTCGCGGGTCTTGGCGACGTCGTCGGCGGGGGTGTCCCGTCGGGCCTGCACGAGGACCGTGCCGGTGGCGTCCACGACACCACCGGCCACCTTCGTGCCACCGACGTCGACTCCGATGGTCAGCGTCACCGCCGCCACTCCCCTCTGCTGTGCTGCCCGCACCGGCGCCGGCGGACGACCGGCGCGTGGTCGGGATGTGCGTTGGTCAGGCCCCGTCGCCCGGAGGTGGCCCGCCCTCGTCCCCCGGTGCCCGGGACGTGGGGACCACGGGCCCGTCGGTGGACGTCCGGACGGTCCCCGGGGCGGCCTGCCCGGCGACGTCGACGGGCGGTACGGCGGCCGGGGCGGCCTCGTCCTCCGCCCGCGTGGCGGCGGACCAGACGTCCCGTTCCGGTGCCGGCTGAGAATCATGCCCGCTACGGGTGGCCTCGCGCCACACCTGGTCGTCCCCGCCTGCCGGACCCGGGGTGGCCGCCGGCCCTGCGGGGGCGTCGGCGGAGGGCTCCGGCGGGGTGAACGCGCGCAGCAGGCTGGCCACACCGGCGGCCAGGTCGCCCGCGCCGGTGGCGAGGCGCTCGGCGAACTCGGGACTCGGATCGCGCAGGGCGGCGATGCCCCGGCAGACCGGGCAGACGCAGCATTCGGCCGCGCCGGTGGCGAAACCACCCGCGGACGGTCCCGCCGACGCACCCGGGCTGCCGCTGTGACCGAGGACACTCGACACGATCCCACCGAGCGGACCCCACTGGCCGCCCTTCGAGCCGGCCGCGGCCAGCCGGGCGGCGGCCAGCGCCGTGGCGACCAGACGTTCGGCCTCTTCCCGGGCCGAACCCGGATCCGTTGCACCCATGGTCGGCTCCCCTACCCTGCCGCGGGACGCGTCACTGCGCCGCACCGGATGCTTCTACCCGGCGCTTGAGCTGCTTCAACGCGGTATCCATGATCATTTTTTCGGCCTTGCGGCGGAACATGCCGAGCATCCCGACGGAGAGCTCGACCGCCAGGGTGTAGGTCACCGTCGTGCTGCCGTCCGGGTTGCCGTCCAGGTCGTACGAGCCGCGCTGGAACTTCTGCATCTTCGAGGGCGCCACCAGGTGCCACTCGATCCGGGAGAGGTCCTCGGCGTACTCGTAGGCCAGCACGTACTCGTCGGCCAGCACGCCGGCGTCGATGGTGAACCGGACCTGGCTGGCGTAGCCGTCCTCGTACTCCTCGATCACCTCGACCCGCCGCATCGCCTCGGTCCACTCCGGGTAGCTCGGGAAGTCGCAGATGACCGCCGCCACCCGCTCCGGTGACGCGCCGACGACGATCGACTGGGTGGAGGTGTCCGCCATGCAGGGAGGCTACCCGGCACCGGCGGCGCCCACGCCGCGCCGCCCCCGGCACGCCGGATCGAGGCGTCCGGCGGGCGACCCGCGGGCAGCCTGGGCGACCTGCCTTTATGCCCCGGCCGCCGGGGCGGGTAGGTTTCGACGGAGCCGACCCGTGGTGGCGGCCCGCCCGGTCAGTGTGAGCACGAGGGAGTGCAGGTGCGCGAGTTCTCCGTCCCGCCGATCGTCACCGTCGGCGACGCGGCCAACCTCACCGACCCGGTCTGGGACAACGCCGAGGTCGCCCCGGACGCGGTCCAGTTCGTCCGCCCCACCGGCGCGGGAGGCGCCTGGGTCGACGTCACCTGCCGGCAGTTCCGCGACGAGGTCGTCGCGGCGGCCCGGGGTCTGGTCGCCGCCGGCGTCCAGCCCGGCGACCGCGTCGGCCTGATGAGCCGCACCCGCTACGAGTGGACCCTGCTGGACTACGCGATCTGGGCGGCCGGCGCGGTCACCGTGCCGATCTACGAGACCTCCAGCGCCGACCAGACCGCCTGGATCCTGTCCGACTCCGGCGCGGTGGCCTGCGTGGTGGAGAGCAGCGCGCACGCCACCCTGGTCGCCGGCGTCCAGGACCGGCTGCCCGAGCTGCGTCACGTCTGGCAGATCGACCTCGACGCCGTGGCCGAACTGGTCCGGGCCGGCGAGGCGGTCGACCCGACGGAGATCGACCGGCGGCGGGCCGCCGTCCGCGCCGACGACCTCGCCACCATCATCTACACCAGCGGCACCACCGGCCGCCCCAAGGGCTGCGTGCTGACCCACCGGAACATGTACGCCGACATCGCCAACGCCGTGCCGGTGCTGCCCAACCTGTTCCGGCCGGGCGCCTCGACCCTGCTCTTCCTCCCGCTGGCGCACGCCTTCGCCCGGCTCATCCAGATCGGCGTGGTGCAGGCGCGGGCCACGATGCGGCACTGCGCGGACACCAAGAACCTGGTCGGCGAGTTGCAGGAGTTCCGCCCCACCTTCGTGCTCTCGGTGCCCCGGGTGTTCGAGAAGGTCTACAACGGCGCCAAGCAGAAGGCCGAGGCCGACGGCAAGGGCGGGATCTTCGCCCGCGCGGAGCAGGTCGCCATCGCGTACAGCGAGGCGCTGGAGACCCCCGGCGGCCCCGGCCTGGCGCTGCGCGTGCAGCACGCGCTCTTCGACAAGCTGGTCTACCGCAAGCTGCGGGCGGCGCTCGGCGGCCGGTGCCGCGACGCCATCTCCGGCGGCGCCCCGCTCGGCGCGCGGCTCGGCCACTTCTTCCGCGGCATCGGCGTGAACGTGTGCGAGGGCTACGGCCTGACCGAGACCTCCCCCGCCGCCGCCGCGAACCTGCCCGACGCCACCCGGATCGGCTCGGTCGGCCGACCGCTGCCGGGGGTCACCATCCGGATCGACGACGACGGCGAGATCCTGATCGCCGGCGATCTGATCTTCAAGGGCTACTGGCGCAACGAGACGGCCACCGCCGAGGCGCTCAGCGCGGACGGCTGGTTCCGCACCGGCGACCTGGGCCAGCTCGACGACGACGGCTTCCTGAGCATCACCGGCCGGAAGAAGGAGATCATCGTGACGGCCGGCGGCAAGAACGTCGCCCCGGCCGTGCTGGAGGACCAGGTCCGGGCCCACCCCCTGATCAGCCAGTGCGTGGTGGTCGGCGACCGGGCGCCGTTCATCGCCGCGCTGGTCACGATCGACGAGGAGGCGCTGCCGCGCTGGCTCGCCTCGGCCGGCCTGCCCGAGGACACCCCCGTCGAGAAGCTGCGCGACCACGACGGGCTGCGCGCCGAGATCCAGGGTGCCGTCGACGCCGCGAACCAGGCGGTCTCCAAGGCCGAGGCGATCAAGGTGTTCCGGATCCTGCCGCGCGACTTCACCGAGGCGACGGGCGAGCTGACCCCGTCGCTGAAGGTCAAGCGCCAGGTGGTGCACAAGTCGTACGCGGCGGAGATCGCCGACATCTACCGGGCCTGACTACGATCCGTCACGTGCCCGCCTCGACGCCCCCCCGGCCCCAGCCGCATCCCCTCGCCGCCGCCGCGCGCGTGGTCATGCTGGCGCTCGTCGCCGTCCTGACCCTGTACGCCACGCACGACCCCGGCCAGCTCTGGTGGATCGCGCTGCTGGCGGTCGCCGGGCTGCCCGCCCTGCTGGCGCCCGAACACCGGCCCGTCGGCCCGCTCAGCCGGGTGGCCGAGGTGCTGGTGCTGGGGCTGGCCGCGAGCCAGGTCGCCGCCGTGGCCACCGTCGGCGGGGACGTCGGCGGGCTGGGCGCCTCGGCGGTGCTGCCCTACCTGGCGGTCCCCGTGACCGTCACCGCGCTGCGCCGCCGGTTCCGCGAGGGCGTCGCCCTGCTGGCCGTCGCGGCGGCCACCCTGCTGGTCGCGGGCGCCCTCACCGAGACCGACGGCCAGCGGCAGATCGGCGAACTCGGCTACCTGGTGATCTGCGCCCAGTGGCTGATCCTGGCCGGGCTCGGCCTCGCCGCCGCCAGCGGCCTGCACCGGGTCATGCAGGTCCGCAACGAGGGCAAGCCGCAGCCGTACGCCGAGGCGACCCGGCTGCTCACCCAGCTGCGTACCGTCGCCCGGCAGCTGCCCGGGGCCACCCTGGACCCGGGCGGCATCTCCGAGCACCTGCTGGAGGAGCTGCGCACCGTGGCCCGGGCGGACCGGGCGGCCGTGCTGTCGGCCAGCGGCGGCGGCCGGCTGGTGGTGCTCGCCCAGGTGGGCGTGGAGCGGGTCGACTGGGAGACGACGCTGGACGCGGACTCGGCCATCGCCGACGCGTGGGCCAGCCAGCAGCCGCACACCGCCGCCCGCTCGCAGGCCCGGTCGCACCGCGGCGGCGACGTGTCCGCCCTGATCGTGCCGCTGGTGGCCGGCGTACGCACGGTCGGGCTGGTGGTGCTGGAGGCGGACGCGGCGCAGGCGTACCCGCCCGGCGTGGTGTCCCGGGTGACGGGGCTGACCCGCCCGGCCGCGCTGCGGCTGGAGGCGGCGCTGCTCTTCGACGAGGTCCGCTCGCTGGCCACCAACGAGGAACGGCAGCGGCTGGCCCGGGAGATCCACGACGGGGTGGCGCAGGAACTGGTGATGGTCGGCTACGGCATCGACAACGCCCTGGCGTACGTCGACGAGGACCCGAAGGAGACCGCCGAGGCGCTGCGCACGCTGCGCGGCGAGGTGACCCGGGTGATCACCGAGCTGCGGCTGAGCCTCTTCGAGCTGCGCAGCGAGGTGGACCGGCACGGCGGCCTGGCCGCCGCCATCGCCGAGTACGCCCGCACGGTCGGCGCCTCCGGCGGGTTGCGGGTGCACCTGTCCCTGGACGAGTCCACCGCGCGGCTGCCCGCCGCCACCGAGGCCGAGTTGCTGCGCATCGCCCAGGAGGCGGTCACCAACGCGCGCAAGCACGCGGGCGCGTCGAATCTCTGGGTCACCTGCGAGGTCGACCCCCCGTACGCGCAAATCGAAGTGTCGGATGACGGTCAGGGGATCGCTGACCAGCGGTCCGACGGACACTACGGTCTTGCGATCATGGCCGAGAGGGCGGAACGTATCCGGGGCCGGTTGGAGATCAGGCCGCGGCAACCGAGCGGCACGACCGTGGCGGTGGTGCTCGGCTCCTCGCCCCGGCGCGATAACGTGCGCGGTAGCGCAGCGGCAGTAGAAGGGGAGTAACCCGAGGATGACCACAAGTCCGACACCGGCCACCCGCACCAAGGTCCTCCTTGTCGACGATCACGACCTGATCCGCAAGGGCCTGCGGCACGCGTTCGAGCGCGACCGGCAGTTCGAGGTCGTCGGGGAGGCCGCCACGGCGGCGGAAGGGGTGCGCCAGGCGGGTGCGCTGCAGCCGGACGTGGTGATCATGGACCTGCGGCTGCCCGACGGCAGCGGCCTGGAGGCCACCCGGGCGCTGCGCAAGTCGAGCGCCTCGATGGGCATCGTCGTGCTCACCATGTACGCCGGCGACGACCAGCTCTTCGGTGCCCTGGAGGCCGGGGCCAGCGCCTTCGTACCCAAGACCGCGCCGGCGGACGAGGTGGTCGCCGCCGCCCGGCACGCCGCCTCCTCCCCCAGCGCCTTCACCGCCGCCGACCTGGCCGAGGCGATGAAGCGCCGGCTGGCCCCGTCCGGGCCGCAGCTCTCCCCGCGCGAGGGGCAGGTGCTGCGGCTGCTCGCCGACGGGATGAGCGTGGCGGGCATCGCCAAGCAGCTCTTCGTCAGCGAGTCCACCGCCAAGACCCACATCTCGAAGCTCTACGAGAAGCTGGGCGCGGCGAACCGGGCCCAGGCGCTGATGACCGCGCTGCGGCTCGGTCTGCTCGAGGCGCCGGACGCCCCGAAGTTCTGACCCGCTCCCGCCGGAGCCCGACGACGTACCACCGACGGGTCCGCGACCGCCCACGGGCGGCGCGGACCCGTCGTCGTCGCTTCGCGCGGCGGCGTCGAAGGGTTCGCGGCGCGCTATGGTCTCCCGGGCGACAAGGCGGCAGAATACCGGCGCGGGCAACGGTTTCCCGCACGCCGACAAGAGGGGTGAACGCATGCAGCGGCCGGACTGGGCACCCGACGAGATCGACATCGAACGCCCCAGCGTGGCCCGCATGTACGACTACTACCTCGGCGGCTCGCACAACTTCGCGGTCGACCGGGCGGCGGCCCAGGCGATGGTGGCGGCGGTGCCGGAGGCACCGCTGATGGCACAGGCGAACCGGGCGTTCCTCCGCCGGGCGGTGCAGTTCCTCCTCGACGCCGGCGTCCGGCAGTTCCTGGACGTCGGCTCGGGCATCCCGACCGTCGGCAACGTGCACGAGATCGCCCAGCGCGACGCCCCCGACGCCCGGGTGGTCTACGTCGACGTGGACCCGGTGGCGGTGGCCCACAGCCGGGAGATCCTGGAGGGCAACGACCGTGCCGTGGTGGTGCAGGAGGACCTGCGCCGTCCCGAGCGCATCGTCGCCCACCCCGACGTCCGCCGGCTGCTCGACTTCGACCAGCCGATCGCCGTGATGATCGTGGCGGTGCTGCACTTCGTGCCCGACGACGACCGGCCGGCCGAGCTGCTGCGGACGCTGCGCGAGGCGCTGGCGCCGGGCAGCTACCTGGTGCTCTCGCAGGCCAGCGCCGACGGCCGCGGCGACGACGAGCGGGCCGACGCCGAACGGGTCTACCGGCGGACCGACAATCCGCTGTGGATCCGCAGCCGCGGCGAACTCACCGCCCTCTTCGACGGCTTCGAGCTGGTCGATCCCGGCGTGGTCTGGGTGCCGCAGTGGCGCCCGGATTCCCCCGACAGCGCCGAGGACGCCGAGCGGGCGGCCTTCATCGGCGGCGTCGGGCGACTCGGTGGCTGAGCCGCCCGGGGCGACCACCGTCGCCCCGACCGGCACCACCGTGCGGCACCCGTCCCGCCCGGGGACCTTCGCCCGGGCGTGGGCCAAGGCCGTCTCCGGCACCAGTTACCTGCCGATGACCCAGGCCGAGCTGGAGGCGCTGCTGCAACGCCTCACCGAGGAACTCGCGGCGGCGCTGCTGGCCGAGCCGATCGACCTGCGGGTCGGCCACCGGGTGGGGACCGAACTGGTCGCCGCCCACATCGCCTCGGCCGAGGCGCTGGGTCGTACGGTCGAGGTCGTCCAGCTCCGACTGGCCCGCGACCTCGGCCTGGTCGAGGAGGAGGTCGAGGACCGGCTGGCCCGGCTGCTGGCCGCCGTGACCACCGGTTACGCCCGCGCCATGCGGGACCGGACGCTGGACGAGCAGGAGACGATCCGCCGGGCCGCGATGACCGCCCGGGCGGAGGCCGAGCGGGCGTTGCGCAGCAGCGAGGCGCGCTTCCGCCACCAGGCCACCCACGACCCGCTGACCGACCTGCCCAACCGCACGCTGTTGACGGAGCGCCTCAGCGCGGCCATCGACTCGCCCGCCGGGGGCTCGGCGCGCCTCGGCGTCTGCTTCCTCGACCTCGACCGCTTCAAGGTGGTCAACGACTCGCACGGGCACCAGGTCGGCGACGGGCTGCTGGTGGCCGTGGCGGACCGGCTCCGCCTGGCCCTCGACGGGCACCTGGTCGCCCGGCTCGGCGGGGACGAGTTCGTCGTCCTGGTCGAGGGCACCACCGGCACCGACGACGCCGTCGCCGTCGCCGAGACCGCCCTCGCGGCGGTACGCGAGCCGGTGCTGGTGGACGGGCACGAGCTGAGCGTCTCGGCGAGCATCGGCATCGTCGAGCGGGAGGTCGCCGGCACCTCCCCCGGTGACCTGATGCGGGCGGCCGACAGCACGCTGCACTGGGCGAAGGCCGCCGGTGGCGCCCGCTGGGCGCTCTACGACGCCGACCGGGACCGCCAGGACCTGGCCCGCTACGCGCTCTCCGCGGCCATCCCCGCGGCGCTGGAGCGGGGCGAGTTCTACCTCGACTTCCAGCCGCTGACCTCGCTGCGCGACGGCCGGGTCCTCGGCATGGAGGCCCTGGTGCGCTGGCGGCACCCGGAGCTGGGCGTCCTGCGGCCCGACAGCTTCATCGGGCTGGCCGAGGAGACCGGGCTGATCGTCCCGCTCGGCGGGTGGGTGCTGGCCGAGGCGTGCCGGCAGGCCGAGAGCTGGGCCGTCGGCACCGGGCCGGCCCCGTTCGTCAGCGTCAACCTGGCGGTGCGGCAGGTACGCCGCGCCGGCCTGGTCCAGGAGGTACGCGCGCTGCTGCGGCACACCGGGCTGTCGCCGGAACGGCTCCAGTTGGAGATCACCGAGAGCACCATGATGAGCACCGCCGAGGAGCCGGTGCGGGCCCTGCGGGTGCTCGCCGACCTCGGCGTCCGGATCGCCATCGACGACTTCGGCACCGGCTACTGCAACCTGGCGTACCTGCGGGACCTGCCGGTGACCGAGCTGAAGGTGGCCGGGGAGTTCGTGGCCGGGCTGCGGGCGCCGGAGGCCCGGGCCGACGAGCGGATCCTCGCCTCGCTCGTCTCGCTGGCGCACGCGCTGGACCTGACCGTCACCGCCGAGGGCGTGGAGACCGCCGGGCAGGCGGAGCGGCTGCGGGCGATCGACTGCGACGCCGGCCAGGGCTGGCACTTCGGCCGCCCGGACTCCGCCGAGCGCGTCCTGGCCCGCCTGCGCTGAGACCGCGGCGCCGTCAGCCGGCGAGCAGGGCGGCCATCCGCTGCGCCTGCGCCTCCCAGCGCCACTCCCGCTCCACCCACGCGCGACCGGCCGCGCCGAACTGGCGGGCCAGGTCCCGGTCGGCGAGCAGCGTGGCCACCCGGTCGGCGAGCTGTGCGACGTCGCGGCCACGGACCACGAAACCCGTCTCGCCCTCGCGGACCGCGTCCGGCGCGCCACCGGAGTCGCCGGCGACCACCGGCAGGCCGGTCGCGGAGGCCTCCAGGTAGACGATCCCGAGCCCCTCGACGTCCAGGCCCCGGTTGCGGGTGCGGCACGGCATGGCGTAGACGTCGCCGGCGGCGTAGTGGGCCGGCAGCTCGGCCGACGGCACCGAGCCGGTGAAGACCACGTCCCGGTCGACGCCCGTCTGGCGGGCCAGCTTCTCCAGCGTGGCCCGGTAGGGCCCGCCGCCGACCACGAGCAGCGCGGCGTCGGGCACCCGGCGGCGGATCTCGGGCATCGCCCGGATCAGCATGTCCTGCCCCTTGCGCGGCACCAGCCGGGACACGCAGACCACCACCGGGCGGTCGGCCAGGCCGAGCCGGAGCCGGACCGGTTCGCCGTCGACCGACGGGTGGTAGGCGTCCACGTCCACCCCGGGGGCGAGCCGGTGCAGCTCGGTCACCCCGTGCAGCGCCCGTTCCAGCCGCACCCGGGTGTACTCGCCCAGGTAGGTCGTCACGTCGACGCCGCGCCCGATCCGCCGCAACGCGGCCCGGGCGGCCGGCAGCGCGGCCCAGCCGACCTCGTGCCCGTGGGTCAGCGCCACCGCCCGGCGGATGCCCGTCCGGCGGCGCAGGCCCGCGGCGAGCAGCCCGAGGGGGGCCGCCGCGCCGAACCACACCGTGTCGCAGTCGTACGCGCGCGCCAGGCGGGCGGCCCGGCGGGCCACGAGCGGCGTGGGCAGCAGCACCCGGGTGCGGTCCCGGACCACCTCGAACGGCTGGTCGGCGTCGAACTTCTCCGCGCCCCGCCACGTCGAGGCGTAGACGACCACCGACCCGGCGGGCTGGCGCACCGCGAGGTTGTGCACGAAGGACTGGATCCCGCCGGGGCGCGGCGGGAAGTCGTTGGTGATCAGCAGCGTACGGCTCATCGGCCGGCCTCCCTGGCGTGGGCGCGGGCGGCGGCCATCCGCTCGACCGTGGACGGGTGCGTGGCGGAGTAGAGGTATTCCCAGCGTGGCGGATCGGGGTCGGCGAGGTTGATGCCGGCGAGCCGCCGCTGCATCGCCTCGAAGGCGGCCGGGTCGCCGGTCAACGCGAGCGCGTGCGCGTCGGCGCGCGCCTCCACCCGGCGCGACATCAGCGCCTGCGCCGGCGCGGAGACCAGCCCGGCCACCGTCACCAGGGCCACCAGCAGGGGGAACGCGCGCGGCTGGGCGACCGAGTCGACGCCGGCCAGCCGCAGCAGCGGGCCGGCGGAGCCGAGCAGGTAGAGCGCGACCACCGCGGCGGCGGCGCCCAGCGCCCCGGTCAGCGTGCCGACCGCGACGTCCCGGTCCTTCGCGTGCCCCAGCTCGTGGGCCACCACGGCGGTCACCTCGGCCGGTGTCGCCTCGCGCAGCAGCGTGTCGTAGACCACCACCCGCCGGGTCGGCCCGAGCCCGGAGACGTACGCGTTGACCGCCCGGGTGCGGCGCGAGGCGTCGGCGACCAGCACGTCGCGCACCGGGACACCGTCCCGGGCCGCCAGCTGCGTCAGCTGGGTGCGCAGCGGGCCCTGTTCCATCGGGGTGAACCTGTTGAAGACCGGCTCCACGAGCACCGGCAGCACGAAGGAGAGCAGCACCACCAGGGTCGCCGCGCCGGCCGCACCGAACGCCCACCACCAGCGCGGCGACAGCCGGACGACGGTGTAGAAGCCGAGCAGCGCCACCGCTCCGATGACGGCGCTGACCGCGTACGACTTGAGCAGGTCGACGGTCCAGCCACCCCAGCCGTTGGTGCTCAGTCCGTAGCGGGTGAGCACGCCCTGCCGCCAGGCGGCGAACGGGAGGGTCACCAGGTCGGCGACGAGCACCACGGCGAGCCCGCCGAGGACTGCCTGGGCGGCCCAGTGGTCGCCGAACGGGCGCCCGGCCAGCTCGACGAGCCGACTGCCCAGCGGGGTCAGGCCGAGCAGCAGGGCCACCAGCAGGCCGATCGCGATGGCGGCCCAGCCGGCGGGGCGCAGCGCGGAGCGGAACTCCCGGCTGCGGGCCACCTGCTCGGCGGGGAGGTCGCCCAGCGCGGCGAGCTGGTCGGCCCGGGGAGCCGGCGGCCGGTGCCACGGGATCAGCAGCGCCGCCGCGACGAGGAGGGCGAGGGTCAGCCCGGCGAGGGTGAGCAGCGCCCAGCCGCGCGGGGTCACCGCAGCCGTCCTGGCGCCGCGTCGTCGCGAGCAGTGCGCATCCGTACCCGCGTCATGCCGCCGCTCCCTCCGCCGTGACCGCCCATCCTATTGCCCGCCGCGCCACCGCCCGCGCGGCCCGGCACCCGCGGCCCCGGCGGCCGATCCACCCCCACTGGCGTCACCAGTTGCCATCATGACGCCATCCGAAGTCATTACGGCTTGCCATGACGTCACCTTGATGCCATAGTGACGTCATGGACCTGACGTCGTATGTCGACAACCTCCGGCAGGAACTGGCCGGCGTCGCCGAACTCGGCGGCGACGAGGCCCGCGCACTCGCCGAGCGACTGGCGGGGACGCTCGACTCGGCGCTCCGGCTGGCGCTCCTGGACGCGCTGACCGCGGCGGCGGCCGAGATCACCCGCGACCTGGCCCCCGGGTCGGTCGAACTGCGCCTGCGTGGGCGGGAGCCGAGCTTCGTCGTGACGCCACCACCGGCCGGCCCGGAGTTGCCGGGCGAGGCCGGGGCTCCCGAGCCGGCCGTCCCGCCGGCGGCGGACGCCGAGGAGGGCGCCACCTCGCGGATCAGCTTCCGCCTCTCCGAACACCTCAAGAGCCGCATCGAGGAGGCGGCCGCCCGCGACGGCCTCTCGGTCAACGCCTGGCTGGTCCGGGCGGCCACGGCCGCCGTGGCGTCCAGCGGGGCGGGCCGGCAGCCGCAGCGACGCGCCCCGTTCAGCGGGGAGCGCTACACCGGCTGGGCCCGCTGAGCCGCCCGCCGGTCCGCCGCACGCCTCCGACCATCCGTCCCGCTCCGGGACACCCACCCGCCAGAAGGGACTGCGCCGTGCCCACATTCGACACCCCGACCCCCATCTCGGCCACCGTCGACCTCGTCGTCGGTGACGTCCAGCTCACCGCCACCGACCGCACCGACACCCACGTCGAGGTCCGCCCGAGCAACGCCGCCACCGAAGCCGACGTACGGGCCGCCGAACAGACCCGGGTGGAGTACGCCGACGGCCGGCTCGTCGTCAGGTCGCCCCGGCAGCGCGGGTTCGGGCTGTTCGGCAAGCCCGGCTCCGTCGACGTGACGATCGGGTTGCCCACCGGCTCGCACCTGCACGGCGACGCCTCCGTGGCGGCGTTCCGCGGCAGCGGCCGGCTCGGCAGCTGCCGGGTCCGGATCGCGACCGGCGACATCCAGCTGGAGCAGACCGCCGACGTCGACCTCGACACCTCCGCCGGCGGCGTCCGCGTCGGGCAGGTGGCCGGTGCGGCCCGGATCAGCACCGGATCAGGACGGATCCAGGTGCAGCAGGTCGACGGCGACGCCGTGGTCAAGAACTCCAACGGCGACAGCTGGCTCGGCACGGTCACCGGCGAGGTACGGGTGAAGGCCGCCAACGGCGAGACCACCGTGGACCGGGCGCACGGTCCGGTCACCGCCACGGCCGCCAACGGCGACATCCGCATCGGCGAGGTCTCGGCGGGCACGGTGTCGGTCCGCACCGCCACCGGCGGGCTCGACATCGGCGTCCGTTCCGGCACCGCCGCCCTGCTCGACCTGCACACCCAGCTCGGCCGCGTGGACAACCACCTCGAGGCGTACGAACCGCCCGGCGAGCCCGAGGGTGCCGTGCGGGTGACCGCCCGGACCTCCTTCGGCGACATCGTGATCCGCCGCTGCTGAACCACCGCTCCGCCCGCCCGCCCGACCGGCCCGACGGCCGGCGTGAAGGAGAAGACATGCCACCCAGCTCGGCCCCGGCGGCCATCACGGTCACCAGCCTCCGGAAGTCCTTCGGCGATCACGTGGTGCTCGACGGGATCGACCTCACCGTCGCCGCAGGGACGATCTTCGCCCTGCTCGGCCCCAACGGCGCCGGCAAGACCACCACCGTGCAGATCCTGTCCACCCTGATCGGCGCCGACTCCGGCGAGGCGCGGGTGGCCGGTCACGACGTCGCGCGGGAGCCCGACGCCGTACGCGCCGCGATCGGCGTGACCGGCCAGTTCTCCGCCGTCGACGGACTGCTCACCGGCGAGGAGAACCTGCGGCTCATGGCCGACCTGCACCACCTGCCCCGGGCCGAGGGACGGGAGCGCGCGCGGGGCCTGCTCAGGATGTTCGACCTGGTCGAGGCGGCCGGCAAGCCCGCCGGCAGCTACTCCGGCGGGATGCGCCGGCGACTCGACCTGGCCATGGGTCTGGTCGGCCGCCCCCGCGTCGTCTTCCTCGACGAGCCCACCACGGGGCTCGACCCGCGCAGCCGGCAGGCCGTGTGGCAGATCGTCCGGGACCTGGTGGCGGACGGCGTCACCATCCTCCTCACCACCCAGTACCTGGAGGAGGCGGACCAGGTCGCCGACCGGATCGCCGTGCTCGACCACGGTCGCCTGGTGGCCGAGGGCAGCCCGGCGGAACTCAAGCGGCTCGTCCCCGGCGGGCACGTCAGCCTGCGTTTCGCCGACCGGGCCGCGTTCGACACGGCCGTCCGGGTGCTGCCCGGGCAGTCCCGCGACGCCGCCGAACTCACCCTGCACGTGCCCGGCGACGGCGGTGTCCGGTCGCTGCGGGACCTGCTCGACCTGCTGGACCGCGAGTCGATCGCCGTGGAGTCGCTGTCCGTGCACACGCCCGATCTCGACGACGTCTTCCTGGCCCTCACCGGTCAGCCCCAGAAGGTGGGAACCCCCCGATGAGCACTGTGACGTACGCCGTCCGCGACTCCGGCACGATGCTGCGCCGCAACCTGCGCCGCTGGGTGCGCTACCCGTCGATGACGGTGCTGCTCGTCGGCATGCCCGTCATGCTGCTGCTGTTGTTCGTCTACGTCTTCGGCGGCACCCTCGGCGCCGGGCTGGGCGGCGGTACGGGCGACCGGGGCGACTACGTCAACTACGTGACCCCGGGGATCCTGCTGATGACCGCCGGCCTGGCGGCCACCGGGACGGCGGTGTCGGTCGCGATGGACATGACCGAGGGCATCATCGCCCGCTTCCGGACCATGGCGATCGCCCGGGCGTCGGTGCTGACCGGTCACGTGCTGGCCAGCCTGGCGCAGAGCATTCTCGGCCTGGCGATGGTCACCGGGGTCGCCCTGCTGATCGGATTCCGGCCCACCACGGGCGCACTGGCCTGGCTGGCGGCCGCCGGCGTGCTGGTCATGACCGCCTTCGCCTTCGTCTGGCTCTCGGTCGCGCTGGGGCTGGTCTCCAAGAGCGTCGAGACGGCGAGCAACCTGCCCATGCCGCTGACCTACCTGCCCTTCATCGGCAGCGGGTTCGTGCCCACCGACTCGATGCCCGACGGGCTGCGGCAGTTCGCCGAATATCAGCCCTTCACCCCCATCATCGAGACCCTGCGCGGCCTGTTGACCGGCGGGCCGGTGGGGACGAACGCCGCGCTCGCGACGGCCTGGTGCGCCGCCATCGCGCTGGTCGGCTATCTCTGGTCGAAGAAGCTGTTCAACCGGGACCCGTCCCGCTGACCGTCGCTACCGACGTCCGTTCCCCGAGCCACCGGCCCGGGGGACGGGCCTCGTCGGGGCACCGGCCGTGGCCCGTCAGGCGACGCGGCGGCGTCGGGTGCGCCGCCCGGCCGGCCCGGGAGCGGGCAGGACCTCCACCTCGAACCCGGCCCGGGCGAACACCTCGATCGCCCGGGCCTCCGCGCCGTCCAGCCCGGCGGCCGGGGACGAATCGTCGAGCAGGGCCGTCACCAGGCAGTCGCCGCAGCCGGTCCCCCGGATACCGCACCCCGCGCAGTCGATGAGCATCTCGCCTCCTGATGCGCTGCGGTGACCGGGCGCGGCGTCACCGTCGCCGCCCGAGCACCGTCCGTCACCACGACGGTAGGCAGGGGGTACGACAGAAAAGGGACAACCGGTCGCGGACGGCCCGAAAGCGATCAAGCGCCCCGATCAGGAACGGGCCAGGCGGCGCAGCAGTGAGTCGGCGCCCAGCGGGTACGCCCCGTGCCGGCGTACGCCGTCGGCGACCTCCCGGTCGGAGGAGACCACGACCACCGGCCGTCCCGGCGGCTCGGCGCGGACCAGGCGCCGGATCAGCTCGTCGGCGGTCTCCCCCTTGCGGGAGAAGAGCACCCGTACGCCGCGCGGCGCCGGCGGCAGCCCGTGCATCCGTTCGGCGCCGTCGAAGACCACCGTGACCTCGTCGCCGGTCTGCGCGGCGATCCCGCCCAGGCCGGTGATCAGCCGCTTGCGCTGCTGTTCCAGGGACATCTCGCCGAAGCCGCGCTTGGTCACGTTGTAGCCGTCGACGACGAGGTGCGCCCGGGGCAGGGCGAGGAGCTGGTCGAGGCGGGCGGGGTCGTCGGTGTCCCGGGCGCGCGTCGCGGCGCCGGCCGCCGGGGCGGTGGTCTGGTCGGCGAAGGCGTCGGCGACGAAGTCCGCGGGCAGCTTGTCGACCGGATCGAGCGCCAGCTCGCGGCGCAGCCCGACGGCGGCCTGCCCGATGGTCTCCAGCAGCAGCCAGAGCCGGGCGTCGTCGACCGAGCGGGCCTCCTTGGCGCTGGCCCGGGCGACCCCCGCCGCCGCCTCCGCCTCCGCCAGCCGGGCCCGCACCCGGCGCAGCTCGGCGTCGGCGTCCGCCGTCGCGCGGGCGGCCCGCCCCCGCTCGGTGGCGAGCAGCTCGGTGGCCTTGCGCTCGCGGGCCTGCGTCTCGCGCAGCGACCGGGTCAGCTGCCGGCTCTCCTCGCGCAGCTGGCCGAGCTCCTCGCGGACCCGGGCCAGCTCGTCGCGGAGCTTCTCCGCCTCGACCCGGGCCACCGCCCGGTCGTGCTCGGCGCGGGTGGCCCGCTGCTCGGCCTCGCGGACCAGCTCGGCGACCACCGCGCTGTCGGCCTCGGCGCGGACCGCCGCGCCGCTGGCCTCGATCAGCTCCCGCCAGCCCCGGGGGCGGGCCAGGTAGGCCAGCGCGGCCACCTCGACCGGGTCGGCGGCGGCCGGCGCGGTGCCCTCCAGCACGGCGGCGCCCAGGTCGCCGGTGTCGGCGAGGACCCGGGCGGTGATCCGTTGGCGGAACAGCGGGTCCGCGGTGAGCTGGGCGGCGATGGCCGGGGCGCCGAGCCGGGCCCGGCGGTTGGGGGCGAACTTGGCGACCCGGCGCAGCGGGACCGGCACCTCGTCGGCGGGCAGCCCGGGCAGCACCGTCGCGGTGAGCGCCACGATGCGCTGGCGGACCGGCTCCGGCAGCACGGGCTCCGGCTCGGGCACCGCCGCCTCAAGCTCGGCAGCCTCGGACTCGGGCGCCTCAGCCTCGGAAGCCTCGGACTCGGGCGCCTCGGACTCGGGCGCCGAAGCAGACGCCTCGGAGGCCGGGGTGGTCCCGGCGGGGGCGCCCTCACCGGGGTCGCGCGCAGCGTCGACCGGATCCTCCTGCCGGAGGTGGTCGTCGTGCGGCTCGGTGAGGGGCATGTGGCAAGTCTCCCACCGCGACCGGGCCCACCGCCCGGTGAGTGAGCCGATCTCTCATCCTAGACCGGTGGTGACGTCTGATGCCGTTGGGACGGGAGTGTCGGACCGGACCGTTAGCGTGCCGCCGATGGCACAGACCGAGTACGTCCAGGAGCCGCTGGCCGGTTTCGACCCCGGCGCGGGCGGGGTCGACCCGGCGCTGCCGCTGTACGCGACGACGTTCGTGGTGGTCGACCTGGAGACCACCGGCGGCGCGCCGGACGGCGGCGGGATCACCGAGATCGGCGCGGTCAAGGTGCGCGGCGGCGAGGAGCTGGGCGTGCTGGCCACCCTGGTCAACCCCGGCGTGCCCATCCCCCCGTTCATCACCGTGCTCACCGGCATCACCCAGGCCATGCTGGTGCCGGCCCCGCCGATCGAGCAGGTGCTGCCGAGCTTCCTGGAGTTCATCACCGACGCCGTGCTGGTCGCCCACAACGCCCCCTACGACGTGGGCTTCCTCAAGGCCGCGTGCGCGAAGCACGGCTACCGCTGGCCCAACCCGCGGGTGCTCGACACCGCCGCGCTGGCCCGCCGGGTGCTCACCCGCGACGAGGTGCCCAACCGCAAGCTCGGCACCCTCGCGGCCTACTTCCGCACCGCCACCCAGCCGACCCACCGGGCGCTCGACGACGCCAAGGCCACCGTCGACGTGCTGCACGGGCTGATCGCCCGGCTGGGCGGGCACCGGGTCGACACCGTCGGCGACGCCATCGAGTTCGCCCGGGCGGTCACCCCCACCCAGCGGCGCAAGCGGCACCTGGCCGAGGGCCTGCCCAAGGCGCCGGGGGTCTACATCTTCCGGGCCGCCGACGACCGGCCGCTCTACGTCGGCACCTCCGGCGACATCGCCACCCGGGTGCGCAGCTACTTCACGGCGGCGGAGAAGCGGGCCCGGATCTCCGAGATGCTCGCCGCCGCGGAGCGGGTGGAGGCGGTGGAGTGCGCCCACTCGCTGGAGGCGGAGGTCCGCGAGCTGCGGCTGATCGGGGCGCACGCCCCGCCGTACAACCGGCGGTCGAAGTTCCCGGAGCGGGTGCTCTGGCTGAAGCTGACCGACGGGCCGTACCCCCGGCTGTCGGTGGTCCGGGCCATCTCCCCCGGCGACGCCGCCTACCTCGGGCCGTTCAGCTCCCGTCGGGCGGCGGAGCTGGCCGCCGCCGGCTTCCACGACGCCGTGCCGCTGCGCCAGTGCACCCACCGGCTCTCGCTGCGCACGGTCACGCCGGCCTGCGCGCTGGCCGAGCTGGGTCGCTGTCCGGCGCCCTGCGAGCACCGGATCTCCCCCGAGGAGTACGACGCCCGCGCGGTCGCGCCGTTCCGCACCGCCACCGCCAGCGACCCGCAGCGGGTGGTCGACGCCCTGCTCGCCCGGATCGACACGCTCTCGGACGCCCAGCGCTACGAGGAGGCGGCGGTGGCCCGGTCCCGGCTGGCGGCGGTGCTGCGGGCGACCGTGCGGATGCAACGGCTGACGGCGCTGACCGGGATCGCCGAGCTGGCCGCCGCGCGTCCGGCGGCCCGCGGCGGCTGGGAGCTGGCGCTGGTGCGGCACGGCCGGCTGGCCGGGGCGGGGGTCTCACCCGCCGGCGTCCACCCCCGACCGACGATCGCCGCGATCCGGGCGACCGCCGAGACCGTCCCGCCCGGCCACGGCCCGGTCCCGCGCGCCTCGGCCGAGGAGACCGAACGCATCCTGTCCTGGTTGGAGCGACCGGAGACCAGGCTGGTGGAGATGTCGTCCGGCTGGGCGTCCCCCGTGGCCGGTGCGGCCCGCTTCCGCGACCTGCTGCGCAAGGCCGAGAACGCCGCTTCCCACCAAAGCTCGACCGAACGCCCATGACCAAGTGACCGATCGGACTACCTCCACTCCCTTAGGCTGTTAGAGAAGTGCAGTCCTGCCCGTTTCGTGGGCCTGCTCCCGGTTGCCGGGTTTCGGCGGCCGTGGAGCCGGGGTGAGGAGGTGTCCCACGTGGACGTCGACGCCGGACACGGCGCCGCCCTGGGGGGCGCCCTTCCGACCCAGGCGGGCGAGCTGCCGCTGGCCCGCCGGCTGCGCTCGCTGCTGAGCTGGCCCACCGCCGACACCGATCCGGTCAGCCAACTCGTCCGGACCCACCGGACGATCCATCCCGGCACCGAGCCCTCCGTGCTGCGCCGGGCCTACACGATCGCGGAGAACATGCACCGCGGGCAGTTCCGCAAGAGCGGCGAGCCCTACATCACGCACCCGCTGGCGGTGGCGCAGATCTGCGCCGAGATCGGCATGGACGCCATCACCCTGGTCGCCGCGCTGCTGCACGACACCGTGGAGGACACCCGCTACACCCTCCAGGCGCTCGCCGAGGACTTCGGGCCGGAGGTGGCGCACCTGGTCGACGGGGTGACCAAGTTCGACAAGGCCTTCTACGGCAAGGCCGCCGAGGCCGAGACGATCCGCAAGATGATCATCGCGGCCGGCAAGGACGTCCGGGTCCTGATCATCAAGTTGGCCGACCGGCTGCACAACATGCGCACCCTGGGCGTCCGGTCCGCGGCGTCCCGGGAGCGGATCGCCCGCAAGACGCAGGAGGTGCTGGTCCCGCTCTGCGACCGGCTCGGCATCCAGACGCTCAAGCGCGAGCTCGACGACGTGGTGCTGCTGCACCTGGAGCCCGACGAGCACGCCCGGATCGCCCGGCACGTGCACGACCGGCCCGGCTGGGACGCGTACCTCGACGAGGTGGTCACCAGCGCGAAGTCGGCCCTGCGCCGCAGCCGGGTGGACGCGGCGGTGACCCCCCGCTCCCGGCACCTCTACTCGATCTGGAAGGACACCGTGGCCGGTGGCCACAGCGCCCCCTTCGACCTGCCCCGCATCGTGATCGTGGTGGACGGCCCGGCGACCGACTGCTACGCGGCGCTCGGCGCGGTCCACGGCGTGTGGCGACCGGTCCCCGGCCGGTTCAAGGACTTCATCGCCTCCCCCAAGAACAACCTCTACCGCTCGCTGCACACCACCGTCTGCGGGCCCAGGAACCGCACCGTCGAGGTGCTGATCCGCACCGTGGAGATGCACCGCTCGGCGGAGTACGGGGTCGCCGCCGACTTCCGTTTCCCGCGTTCCGGCGGCGGCACGGCCCGGGCGGAGCAGCTCGACTGGCTGCGCCGGGTGCTCGACTGGGAGCAGGACGCGGCCGACCCGGCCCAGTTCCTCGAATCGCTGCGCTGCGACCTCGCCGAGGCGCAGATCCAGGTCTTCGCCGACGGGCGACAGGTCGTGCTGCCCGCCGGGGCGACCCCGGTGGACCTCGCGTACGAGTTGGCCACCGAGCGGGGCGACCACTGCCTCGCGGCGCGGATCAACGGCCGGCTGGCCCCGCTCTCCTCCGAGTTGGACGAGGGCGACGTGGTGGAGATCTTCACCGAGACCGACGCGGCCAACGGTTTCGACGCCGACGTCGCCCCGCGTGGCCCCCGCCGGGAGTGGCTCGGCTTCGTCAAGTCACCGCAGGCGCAGATGCAGATCAGCAGGTGGTTCGCCGAGCACACCGAGCCCGGCATCTCCATCACCGACAAGGTCCGCCTCGGCCGGGCCACCATCGGGCTGGCCCTGCGCAAGCACGACCGGGGCCTCGCCAGCGACCTGCCGCTGCTGCGGCTGTCGGAGGAGTTGGGCTACCCCGACCTGGAGACGCTGCTGGTCGCGGTCTTCGACCGGGTGATCGAACCGGACACGGTCGTACGCCAGCTCATCGACCTGGTGGACCACCGGCAGTGACCGCCCCGGGCCCGGGTGGTCCGAACGCTCCTCGCGGCCACTAGCCTGGACGCATGATCCCCCGCTCGCGCGCCACCGGTCGAGCCGTCGCCTACCAGGTCTTCTACCGGCTGCCACTGCCGGTACGCCGCCGCCTGGTCCGGCTGGCCGTGCCGAAGTACATCGTCGGCGCGGTCACCCTGGTCCGGGACAGCGAGGCGGCGGGCGCGGGCCGGCTGCTGCTGCTGCGTCAGCCGCCCGGCAGGGGCTGGGGCCTGCCGGCCGGCCTGTTGCAGAAGGGCGAGGCGCCGGTGGTGGGCGCCGCCCGGGAGCTGCACGAGGAGTCCGGCATCCGGCTGTCGCCCCGGCAGTTGAGCCCCGCCGTGCCGAACGCCGTGGTGCACGCCAAGGGCTGGGTGGACGTCGTGTTCACCGCCGAGGTGCCGGCGTCGAGCACCGAGTTGAAGGTCGACGGGGCCGAGGTCTACGAGGCCGCCTGGCACCCGCTGGACGACCTGCCCAAGCTGACCTGGCCGACGGCCCGGCTGCTCGCGTACTACGACATCGGGCCGCTGGCCGGGCAGTTCCCGCCACCGGTGCCCGACAGGAAGCCGTGACCGCAGCCCCGGCGGAGGTCTGCGCGGTGGTGCTCGCCGCCGGCGAGGGCACCCGGCTGCGGCCGCTGACCGAGCGGCTGCCCAAGGCGCTCTGCCCGGTCGGCAACGTGCCGCTGCTCGACCGGGCGCTGCACCGGCTGGCCGGGCTCGGCCTGGTCGGGCCCGGCCGGGTCGCCGTCAACGCCTGCTACCTCGGCGACCAGGTCGTCGAGCACGTCGGGGACCGCGCCCACCTCTCGGTCGAGCCGGGCGACCCGCTCGGCACCGCCGGCGGCGTGGCGAACCTGCGGGACTGGATCGCCGGGCGCGGGGTGCTGGTCGGCAACGCCGACGCCTACCTCGCCGACCCGGCCCGTCCCCCGGGCCCCGACATCGCCGCGCTGCTGCACGACTGGGACGGCGACTCCGTACGCCTGCTCGGCCAGCCCGCCCCTGACCCGGCGGCACCGGGCACCTTCGACGGCCACGTCTTCACCGGCTTCTCGCTGCTGCCGTGGCGGCTGGTGCGGGAGCTGCCGGTCGGGTTCGGCGACCTCGTCCGGGCGCTCTGGCGTCCGGCGGAGGCGGCCGGCGCGCTGACCGTCGTGCCGTACCCCGGCACCTTCTACGACACCGGCACCCCGGCCGACTACCTGGCGGCCAACCTGCACGCGGCCGGCGGCGGCAACCTGGTGGACCCGACGGCCACGGTGACGGGCCGCTGCCGCTCGGCGGTGGTCGGCGCGGGCGCCGTCGTGCACGGCGACGTGGAGCGGGCGGTCGTCTGGCCCGGCGCCACCGTCGGGCCCGGCGAGCACCTGCGCGACGCGGTACGCGCCGGAACCGCCCTCACCGTCCCCGGCACACCGCCGTCCCCGGGCCGGGGAAGCCTCTAGCATGGGCGACGACGCCGACGAACGGAGAAATGTCCCGTGATCACCGCGATCGTGCTGATCGACTGCGCCACCGACTCGATCCCCGAGGTGGCCGAGAACCTGGCCAACCTGCCCGGCGTCAGCGAGGTCTACTCGGTGGCGGGCCACGTCGACCTGATCGCGATGGTCCGGGTCCGGGAGTTCGAGCAGATCGCCCAGGTGATCGCCGGCAGCATCTCCAAGGTGCCCGGGGTGCTCAACACCGAGTCGCACATCGCCTTCCGGGCGTACTCCCAGCACGATCTGGAGGAGGCCTTCGCGATCGGCCTCGCGAACGCCGACTGACACGCGGGTGTAAGGAAGGCACCGTCCTATCGCGTACGCGATAGGACGGTGCCTTCCTTAACCTGAAGCCCGGCGGGCGGCC
>NZ_JBEZEV010000044.1:0-45458 GCF_040649055.1 Micromonospora sp. NPDC049060 | reverse complement strand
GGGGAGTACCGGTCGGTCGCCGCCTCGTACTCCAGGTGCCGGTACCCGACGGCGGCCCGCTCGCGGATGATCGTCAGCCCGGTGCGCTTGAGCACGCTCCGCGACCGGCCGTTCGCCGTACGCGTGGACGATCTTTGCCCCGGACCCGCCGACAACTGTCGAAATCCGCGCCCACATTGGGCATGCTGCCAAGGTGGGAGTCCACAGTGCGGGTGGAGGGGTGTCGTGGCGAGCTTTCAGTGCTCCTCGTGCGGCCGGGAGATCAAACCGGCCGCCAGCTGCCCGCACTGCGGTGCGCACCAGCCACAGTGGGTCGAGCACCTGGCGGAGATCGAGCGCTCGATCGCGGAGATGAAGGCCCGCGAGGCCGCCATCGCCAGCGAGCAGCGGCAGATCGCCGCCAAGATGCAGGCCGCGCTCTTCCAGCGGGACATCCTCGCCCACGCCGGTGAGGAACGTCTCAAGCAGGCCACCCGCCCCCGTCGGGTGCTGCGCCGCAGGCCGGGCCGCCGGCCGCCCACGGCCGCCACCGGCGCCCCGCCCCGGGTCCCCCGGCAGGGCACCCCGGCCGGCCCCGAGGACCCGCCGCCGCCCCCGCCGTCGACCGCCACCTGGCTCGACGCCGACGACCCGGAGCACCCGCCGGAGGCGTCCTCCCGCGAGGTGCAGAACATCCCCCTCGGGCTCGGCGCGCTGCTGCTCGGGGTCGCCGCCGTGGTCTTCGCCGCCGTGGCCACCAGCTCGATGGACGCGCTGGCCCGGCTGGGCATCCTGCTCCTCGCGACGGTGCTGATGCTGCTCGCCCCGCCGGTGCTGGCCCGACGCGGGCTCACCTCGACCGCCGAGACCATCTCGGCGGTCGGCCTGCTCCTGGTGCCGCTCGCCGGCTACGCGCTGTGGGCGGTGGACCAAATCGGCAACGGTGGCGCCTCGGGCGCGATCTTCGCCGGCGTCATCTTCGCCGTCACCGCCGGCGTCTCCTTCGGCTACGCCGGCTGGACGGGGCTGCGCGCGCCCCGGTTCGCCACGGTGCTGGCCGCGCAGCCGGTGCTGCCGCTGCTGGCATCCGACCGGATCACCGGCCCGGCCGGCTGGGCCCTCGTGCTGACTGCGGTGGCCCTGCTCGACCTCTGGCTGGCCCGGTCCGCGGTCACCGTGGAGCGGCCGGTCCGCCGGGACCTGCCCGGGCCCTCGGCGACACCCGCCGGGTCCCCGGCGACGCCCCGGCAGCGCCGCGCCGACAGCCGGCCCGAGGGGGCGCCCGAGGAGGCCGGCGAGGTGGTCGACGGCGGGCTGCCGGCGCAGGAACGGGTGCCGGCCGCCCGCCCGGTGCCGTGGCTGCGCGAGCTGACCTGGGTGCTGCACGGGGTGGCGGTCGCCCTCGCCCTCGCGTACGCCGTCTCCGCCCTGCTCCGCGCGAGCACCGTGCCGGCCGCCACCGGGACCGGCGTGGTGCTGCTGCTGGCCGCCGCGGTGGGGCTGGCCGGGACGCTGGTGCTGCGCCGGCCGCCGCTGCCCGACCTCGGCGCCGGGATCTTCACCCTCGCCGTGATCGGCGCGCTGAGCCGGATCGCCTCGGTGGCGTTCCCCGGGCGGGCGCTGCTGCTGATCACGGCGGTCATCACGCTGACCGGGCTGGCCGTGCGGGCGGTGCCGGAGGCGGCCCGACGCGGGCCGCAGCTCGCCTCGGCGGTGGCGCTCACCGTCAGCGGGGTGGTGGTCGCCGGGGGCGCCCTGCGCGCCGGGGTCGCCCCCGTCCGGGCCGCGCTGCCGGCCTGGGCGGCCGACCTGGGCCGCTACCCGGCCGAGCTGTCGGCAGCCGTGGGACCGGCGGCCTGGCAGCTCGCCGCGAGCGCCTTCCTGCTGACCGTCGCCGCGGTGCTGGCCCTGCCGCCCGAGATCCGCCGGGAGTTCGCCGTGGTCGGCGCGGCGCTGACCGCGCTCGCCGTACCGGCGTCGTTCGGTCTCGGCTGGGCGGTGGCGCCCTGGCCGATGGTGCTGACGGCGGTCGGCATCGGGGTGGTCGGGCTCTCCGCCCGCACCGAACGCGCGGCGCTGGCGCACGCGGCGACCGCCGCCGGCGTCGGCCTGTTCGGCGCGGGCGCGGGACTGGCCCGGCCGGCGCTGACCACCGCGGTCCTGCTCACCCTGTTCGCCGCCGGAGTCCTGGTCGCCGTGGCGCCCCGGATGCGGCTCGCCCCGGCGGCGGCCGACACCGTATCCGCGTGGGCCGCCGGGGGCGCGGCGTTCGCGCTGCCGGGCGCGGTGGCCGCCTTCGTCGCCGCGACCGTGCCGGTCGACCCGACGCCGACCCCGGCGAGCCTGCGCGAGGTCACCGTCCCGGTGCTCGCGGCCAGCTTCCTGGCGGTCTGCGTCACCCTCGGGCACGCCGCCATCGTGCAGGTCTCCCAGCGTCGCATCCCGACGCCGCTGGCGGTGGGCACCGCCCTCGGCGCGGTCACGGTCACCGCCGCCGCGTTCGGGGCCCCGGGCGCCACCGCCGCCGACGCCTGGGTCGGCGGCCTGCTGCTCGTCGCCGCCGCGATGGTGGTGTTCGCCGGTCCCATCGACGCCGGCCGGCGCTCCGATCTCACCCTGGACGGCTCCGACCTGGCCGCCGCGGCGGTGACCGCCGCCCTGATCGCCACCCTGGCCCGGATCGCGGCCGTACTCGCCCCCGGCGGGCAGCTCGCCGTCGCCGCCGCGCTGGTGCTGGTGGTGGCCGTGGCCGCCCGGGCCATGCCGGAGGAGTGGCGACGGGGGCCGATCGTCGGCCTCGCCGTCGGCGGCGTGCTGATCGGGCTGCTGGCCGGCTGGAGCGCGCTGCGGGGCGGCCTGGGGGTGCTCGCCACCCCGGGCCCGATCTGGGCCGGTGACCTGACCGGTTGGCCGGCCGGGCCGACCGGTGGGTCGATGTGGCAGGCCCCGGTCGCGCTGGCCCTGCTCGGCGTCGCCGCCGCCGTCCTGCTGCCGCCACCGTGGAAGTACGACGTGTCGGGCGCGGCGGCCGTGCTCGCCACGATCGGCGCGCCGGCCGCCTTCGACCTGCCGTGGTGGTCGCCCGTCCTGGTCGGCGGCATGGTCGCCACCGTCTTCGGGGCCGCCGCCGTGGCCGCGGTCGACCCCCGCGCTGGCCTGTCCCGGGCGGTCGTGGCCGGTGTCGTCGCCCTGCACGCCGCCGGGGCGGGACTGGTCCGGCCGTGGACCACCGCGCTGGCGCTGGGCAGCATCGCGCTGATCGGCATCGTGGTGGCGGCGCTGGCCCGGTCGCTGGCCGTGCCGCTGGTGGAGGACATCGAGACCGAGGGGATGCCGCCGCACCTCGCCCAGATCGGGGGCGCCGCGGCCGGTGCCGCACTGCTCGCGTTCCCGGGCGCCGTCGCGGCGCTGGCGGCCGAGTTCGGGCGCCCGCCGGAGGTGCTGCTCACCGCCGCGTTGGCCGCGTCGAGCCTGGGCCTGGCGGCGGTGGCCGCCGCCCGGCGACGGATCCCGCAGTACCTGCCCTGGGCCAGCGCGGCGGTGGTCGGCGGCGCCACGGTGAGCGCCCTGGCCGCCGTCCCCGCCGGCATGCCCGTCGGCGTCTACGCCGCCGCGGCGGCCCTGCTCGGGGTGCTCGCCGAGCTGGTGCGGGGCGCGACGGAACCGCCGGTCGGCGCGGCCCAGCCGGTCCGGCGCTGGTCGGTGCTGCTGGACGGCGCGCTGCGGCGGCTGCCGGACGACGGCACGCGGCGCCGCTGGCGGGTCAGCCCCGCCGCCGGTGCGCTCGCCGCCGCCGCGCTGCCCACCGCCCTGGCGCTGGTGTCGATCGCGCCGTCCCTGGTCGTCGCCCTGGTCGACCCGCACCGCAGTCTGGGCCGGGTGTGGCAGGGGCCGCCGCCGGAGCTGCTCACCCCGCCACCCGACGCGGTCGACGCGACCCACGTGCTGACCGCGCTGCTGCTGACCGCGACCGCCGCGCTGGCCGCCACCGGCTTCAGCGGCGGGCGGCGCTCCCGGGCCGTGCCGGTGGTGCTGCCCGGTGCCGCCGTCACCCTGCTGATCACCCCGGTCTCGCTCGGCAACGGCTGGCCGGCGAGCACCCTGGCGGCGCTGTCCGTGTTCACCATCTCGATGCTGGGCCTGGCGCTCACCCCGCCCCCGCCGCTGGCCGAGCGGGCCCGCTCACTGCGGCTGGCCAGGGTGCTCGTCTTCGCCATCGGCCTGGCCGCCGGGAGCGCGGGCCTGGTCGGCGGCCTGGCGACGCGGGAGCTGACCCTGTTCACCCTGGGCGGCGCGGTCGGCGTCGGCGCGGTGGCCGCGATCTTTGGCACCACCCAGCGGGCGCGCATCCTCGGCTGGCTGTTCGCCTCGCTGATGGCGCAGCTCTTCGTGCTCACCGCCGGCCTGGTGGCCGGCCTCGCGGCCGTCTGGTCCGCGTTCGGCGTACTGGCGGTCGGCGCGGCCCTCCAGGTGTTCGCCGCGACCCTGCCCCGGCTGCGTCGCCCCGAGGCCCAGCGGGAGGCGGCCACCGTCGAGTGGAGCGGGTACGCCGCCGCCCTGATCGCCCTGGCGTTGGCCTTCGACTCGCCCCGGCACATCGCGGCGCTGCTGGCCGCCTGGGGTGCGGTGCTGGGCGTGGCGGCGACCCGACCGGGCCGCCGGCCGGTGGAGCGGCGCATCCTGTTCTGGGCGGTGGTGGTCTGCGAGATCGCCGCGTGGTGGATCCTGATGCGGGTGGCCGACGTGGCGCTGCCGGAGGCCTACACGCTGCCCTTCGCGGCGCTCGCCCTGCTCGTCGGCGTGCTGGAGTTGCGGCACCGGCCCGACCTGAGCAGCTGGGTCGCGTACGGGCCCGCGCTGGTCGCCGCGTTCGTGCCGACCCTGGCGATCGTGCTGGCCACCGACTCCAGCACGCTGCGCCAGGTGCTGCTGCTGCTCGGCGCCGTGGCCGTCCTCGTCTTCGGGTCGATGAGCCAGCAGCAGGCGCCGGTGATCGTGGGCGCCGCCGTGACGGCGATCGCGGCGGTGCACGCGCTGTTCAGCCTGGGCCCGTGGCTGGCCCTGATCCCCGTCGGCATCCTGCTGCTGGCGCTCGGCGCGAGCAACGAGCGCCGGCGCCGGGCCCAGGAACGGCTCCAGACGGCCCTGCGCGGCATGCGATGAGACCGGCGGGGCCCGTCCCCCGGCGGTCAGTTGCCACTGCTGGTTGGCACCGTCGAGAGGCCGACCGTTGGATCACCGATCCGGAGAACACGTAGCGTGACTTCTCGGCTCGACCGGGCGTATGCCCCGTCTCCCCTTTGCTCTGCACCCATTGATGCAACAGTCACCGCGCGTAGCGAATGCTTGAGGCGTCAACCACTGTGGCTTTGCGAAAACGCCAGTTCAGGACGCTGGTGCGCGGAGGTATGCAGAGCAAAGGGGCGAAGAAGGGGTTGGCACCCCGAGCCGTCACCGTAACCCTGCGCAACCCCGGCATCCGTCACCCACAGCGATGAGCCCCAGAGTCGGGCCGGCGCGGAGACGTCAGGCGAGGGAGGCGCGCAGGGCCGCGTCCTTCTCGGCGACCAACTGCTCCAGGTCGGCCTGGTAGGCCGACATCCGGTCGAGCAGGGCGCGGTCGGCGGCGGCCAGGATGCGGACGGCGAGCAGCCCGGCGTTGCGGGCGTTGCCGATCGACACGGTGGCCACCGGCACGCCGGCCGGCATCTGCACGATGGAGAGCAGCGAGTCCATCCCGTCGAGGTGCTTCAACGGCACCGGTACGCCGATCACGGGCAGCGGGGTGACCGAGGCGACCATCCCGGGCAGGGCGGCGGCGCCACCCGCCCCGGCGATGATGACCTTCAGGCCCCGGTCGGCCGCGGCGCGCCCGTAGTCGATCATCTTGATCGGCGTACGGTGCGCCGAGACGACCTCGACCTCGTACGGCACCTCGAACTCGTCCAGCACCTCGGCGGCGGCCTTCATCGTCGGCCAGTCCGAGTCGCTGCCCATGATCAGCCCAACGACGCTCACGCCCGCCCCTCCCGCAACCAGCGGGCGGCTCGCGCGGCCCGCGTCCGTACGTCGTCCAGGTCGTCACCGAGCACCGTGACGTGCCCGATCTTGCGGCCGGGCCGCACCTGCTTGCCGTAGAGGTGCACCTTGGCGCCCGGCTCGGCCGCGAAGAGGTGGTGCAGCCGCTCGTCGATCGACATGCCGCCCGGCTCGCCACCGAGGACGTTCGCCATCACCACCACGGGAGCGGTCAGCGAGGTGTCGCCCATCGGGTAGTCGAGCACCGCCCGCAGGTGCTGCTCGAACTGCGACGTGCGTGCGCCCTCGATGGTCCAGTGCCCCGAGTTGTGCGGCCGCATCGCCAGCTCGTTCACGACGATCCGGCTGCCCCCGGGCGCGGCCGGGTCGGCGACCTCGAACAGCTCCACGGCGAGCAGGCCGACCACGCCGAGCGCGGTGGCCAGGTCGATGGCGAGCTCCTGGGCGGCGACCGCCAGCTCCTCCGGCAGGCCCGGTGCGGGGGCGAGCACCTCGACGCAGATGCCGTCGCGCTGCACCGTCTCGACCACCGGGTACGCGGCGACCTGCCCGAACGGCGAGCGCGCCACCTGCACGGCGAGCTCCCGGCGCAGCGGCACCCGCTCCTCGACGATCAGCCGGGTGCCGCCGGCCAGCAGGGTCGTGGCCAGCTCCCCGGCCTGCGCCGCGTCGTCGACCATCCACACGCCCCGGCCGTCGTACCCGCCGCGGGCCGCCTTGAGCACGACCGGCCAGCCGATCTCGTCGCCGAACGCCACCAGGTCGGCGGGCTCGGCGACTCCTCGCCACGCCGGGTTCGGCGCGCCCAGCTCGCCGAGCCGCTCCCGCATGACCCGCTTGTCCTGGGCGTGCAGCAGCGCGTCGGCCGGCGGGAAGAGCTTCACGCCCTCGGCGGCCAACGTGCGGATGTGCTCGGTGGGGACGTGCTCGTGGTCGAAGGTGACCACGTCGCAGGCCTTGGCGAAGGTGCGCAGCGCGGCGAGGTCGGTGTGGTCGCCGTACTGGACGTCGGCGGCGACCAGCGCGGCGCCGTCGTCGGGGGCCAGCGCGAGCACGCGCAGCGACTGGCCGAGGGCGATCGCGGACTGGTGGGTCATCCGGGCCAGCTGGCCACCGCCCACCATGCCGACAACGGGCAGACCGGTACGGGAATCCATAGCGGCGCCAGCCTATCGGGACGCCCCGCCACCTGCGCCGCCGGATGGCGCATCGAACACCCACCGCCGCTGCTGAAAGGATCATGGCATGACGATTCGCAGTCTGCTCCGTGGCCTGCCGGTGCTCGCGCACGACATGCCGTCGTTCGATCCTGCCGCCGCCCCGGCCGAGCCGCTGGCCCTCTTCGTCGAGTGGATGGCCGCTGCGATCGACACGGGCGTCGACGAGCCGCACGCGATGACCGTTTCCACCGTCGACGCCGACGGCATGCCGGACGTCCGGGTGCTGATCCTTAAGGACCTCGACGAGGCCGGCTGGCACTTCGCCACCAGTTCGGCCAGCGCCAAGGGCCGTCAGCTCGCCGGGAACCCCCGGACCGCGCTCAGCTTCCACTGGCGCGAGCAGGGCCGCCAGGTCCGGGTGCGGGGAATCGCCTCCCCGGCGGACCCCGACGTCTCCCGGGCCGACTTCCTGGCACGGCCCGACGGGTCACGGATGGCCGGACTGGCCGGCCGGCAGAGCGACGTGCTCACCGAGCGCGCCGAGTTGGACCGCGAGCTGGCCCGGATCCGGAAGCGGCTGGCCGCCGATCCCGATCTGGTCGCCGAGACGCACACCGTCTACGCGGTCGCGCCGCACAGCGTCGAGTTCTGGCAGGCGGACGCGCAGCGCCGGCACGTCCGGCTGCGCTACCGCCGCACCGGCACGGGCTGGGAACGCGAGCAACTCTGGCCGTGAGCACCCGCACGGACCGGAGGCGTCAGCGCCGGCCGAGCTGGCCGACCAGGTCGTCCACCGTCGTCACCGGGCGCTCACAGACGAAACCCCGGCAGGCGTACGCGGTGGGCCGCCCGTCGACCATCGGCCGGTCGGCGAGCAGCGGCACCCCGGGCTGGCCCGGGCGGCCCGCCACGATCACCGCGCCGGGCGGGGCGTGCCGGTGTGCCGCCGCGACCAGCGGGTCCCCGGCCGGCTCGTCGGTGACCACCGCGATCTCGTACGGCCCGGAGAGCAGCGCCTCGCCGACGGTGGCCGCGTAGCCGGTGAACCGGGCGTGCCGGCCGACGATGGGCGCCACGGTCGACAGGGCGGCCTCGGCGGCCTCCCGGTAGCGGGTCTCCCCGGTCAGCGCCGCGTACGCGACAAGCGCCGCGACGATCGCCGAGCGCCCCGACGGGGTGGCGTTGTCGGTGGGGTCGGCCGGTCGGCTGACCAGGCGTTCCGCGTCGTCGGCGGTGTCGTAGAAGGCGCCGCCCGGCGCGGCGAACCGCTCCAGCGCGACGTCGAGCAGTCCACCGGCCAGTTCCAGCCAGCGCCCCTCGCCGGTGAGCTGGTGCATCGCGCAGAACGCCTCGGCGACGCAGCCATAGTCCTCCAGTACCCCGGCGGGATCGCCGACCACCCCGTCGCGGGAGACGCGGCGCAACCGCCCGTCGACGATGTGCACCTTCGCCAGGTACTCGGCGGCGTCGCGCATCGCGCCGTAGGTGCCGTCGGCGACGCTCTCCAGCGTCTGCGACCCCTCGTCGGGGCCCGCCGGACCGAGCGTGTCGGCCATCCGGTTGAACTCGGCGATCGCGGTGATGGCCAGCCCGTTCCAGGCGGCCACGACCTTGTCGTCCCGGGCGGGCTGCGGCCGTGCCCGGCGCGCCTCGAGCAGCCGGCCGACGACGTCCTGCCAGCGCTGTCGCACCGCCGGGTCCGCGTCGTCCACGTCCCGGGCGAGCCGCAGCACGCTGGTGCCGTGCTCGAAGCTGCCGGCCTCGGTGACGGCGAAGAGGTCGGTGGCCCAACGGCCGTCCTCCTCCCCCAGCACCTCGACGAGCTGGGTCGGCGTCCAGGCGTAGGTCGCCCCCTCGACGCCCTCGGTGTCGGCGTCCAGCGCCGAGGCGAACCCGCCGCGCGGCATATTCAGCTCGTCGGCGAGGAACCAGGCGGTGTCCTGCGCGACGCGGCGGGCCAGCGGATCGCCGGTCAGGCGCCAGAGCTGGGTGTACGACCGCAGCAGCAGCGCGTTGTCGTAGAGCATCTTCTCGAAGTGCGGCACCGTCCAGTGCCCGTCGACCGAGTAGCGGGCGAAGCCGCCGGCGAGCTGGTCGTAGATGCCGCCCCGGGCCATCGCCTCGCAGGTGTGCCGGGCGATCTCCAGGCTGCGCGGCGAGCCGGTGCGCTGGTGGTGCCGCAGCAGGAAGAGCAGGTTCATGTGCGGCGGGAACTTCGGCGCACCGCCGAAACCGCCGTTCACCTCGTCGTACTCCTTGGCGAGCTGGTCGGCCGCGGCGTCGAGCAGCGCGGCGTCCAGCGGCGCGGTGGGCCCGCCCACGGCCTGCGCGCCGCCGATCGCCTCGACCACGGCGGCGCCCTGCTGGACGACGGCGTCGCGCTGGTCCCGCCAGGCTGCGGCGACCGACTGGAGCAGCCGGACGAAGTTCGCCCGGGGAAAGTAGGTGCCGCAGAAGAACGGGGTGCCGTCGGGCGTGGCGAAGACGGTCATCGGCCACCCGCCCTGCCCGGTCATCGCCTGGGTGGCGGTCATGTAGACGGCGTCGACGTCGGGGCGTTCCTCGCGGTCCACCTTCACGCAGACGAAGTCGTCGTTCATCAGGGCGCCGACCTGCTCGTTCTCGAACGACTCGTGGGCCATCACGTGGCACCAGTGACAGGCGGCGTAGCCGACCGAGATGAGCACCGGCACGTCCCGGCGCTTCGCCTCGGCGAACGCCTCGTCGCACCAGGGCCACCAGTCGACCGGGTTGTCGGCGTGCTGGAGCAGGTACGGGCTCGTGGCGTCAGCGAGTCGGTTCACCCGACGACCATAACCACCCGGTGACGCGCCCGCCCGCGCTCCGACGTGGACCAGTCCTCCCCGGGCCGTGCGGCGGGCTCGGGTCAGGAGGCCCCGTCGGCGCGCAGCGGGAAGACGTTGGGACGGGCCTCGTCGAGCAGGGTGCCGAGGACCGCCCCGATCTTGTCGGCCGGCATCGGCTTGAAGAAGTGGTAGCCCTGGGCGGCCGTGCAGCCCAGCTCGGCCAGCGCGAGGCGCTGCTCGGCGGTCTCCACGCCCTCGGCGACCACCCGCAGCCCCAGCTCGTGGGCGAGGCCGACGGTGGTCCGTACGATCGCCGCCGCCTCCGGGGAGTCGGCCATCCGGATCACGAAGGAACGGTCCACCTTGAGCTCGTCCACCGCGATCCGGGTGAGGAACGTCAGCGAGGAGAAGCCCGTGCCGAAGTCGTCGACGGCGAGTTGCACGCCCATCGACCGCAGCGTGGCGAGCACCTCGTCGATGACCTCCAGCTCGCTCATCACCACCGTCTCGGTGATCTCCAGGACCAGCCGGTCCGGCGGCACCTGGTGCCGGCGCAGGGCGTCGGCGATCTCGGTGGGCAGGCGGGGGTCGAGCAGGCTGCGCGCCGACAGGTTGACCGAGATCGGCACGTCGAGCCCGTCGCGGGCCCAGCTGGCGGCGACGGCGAGCGCCTTGTCCAGCACGTAGCGGGTGAAGGTGCCGAGCTGCTCGCTGTTCTCCACCGGGCGGATGAAGTCGTGCGGCCCGAGCCAGCCCCGGCGCGGGTGCCGCCAGCGGATCAGCGCCTCCACCCCCGTCGGGGCGCCGGTGGTCAGGTCGACCGCCGGCTGCAACGCCAGCACGAGCTGGTCGTCGGTCTTCAGCGCCTCGCGCAGCTCCGCCAGCAGGGCCAGCTGGTCGGTGCTGGCGGCGTCCCGGGCGGAGTCGTACGCGGCGACGCTGCCGCCGCCCTCCTTGGCCTGGTACATGGCGATGTCGGCCCGGCGCAGCAGCTCGGTCAGGTCGGCGGTGCCGGCGTCGGCGACCACCACCCCGACGGAGACCTCGACGGACATCCGCACCCCGGCCACCTCGGTCGGCGCGGCGAGCCGCTCGGCGATCTCGCGGGCCTGCCGCAGCGCGTACGCCATCGGGGCGGCCCGGTCGCCGATCACCGGGACCGACGTCAAAAGCAGCGCGAACTCGTCGCCGCCGAGGCGGGCGAGCAGGTCCCCGGGGCGGGCGAGGGCGCCCAGCCGGTTGGCGGTCAACCGCAGCAGCTGGTCGCCGGCCGCGTGCCCGAGGGTGTCGTTGACCTCCTTGAACTGGTCGATGTCGAGCAGCAGCAGCGCCACCGGGTGGTCGTGGGCGAGCTGGCGCAGCGCCTGGTCGCCCTTGCTGAGCAGGGCCGACCGGTTCACCAGCCCGGTGAGCTGGTCGTGCACCGCCTCGTACGACGAGCGGGCGGTGACCAGGCGCAGCTCGCGGTGGGTCGCGGCGTCGTGCAGCGCGGCGGCGAGCGCGTCGCCGAACGCGGCCACGGCGTCGCGTTCCCGGGCGTTGGGTGGCGCGCAGCGCGGGAACCGGACCCGCAGCTCGCCCACCCGGGCGGCACCCACGGAGAGGGTACGCACCAGCTCGTGGTCCTCGGGCTCGGTCCGGCCGGGCGGTGCGACCTCCCGGTCGACCAGCTGGCCGCCCGGGTCGCCCCGGTAGCGCCGCCACCGGCCGTCGCCCCGGGCCACGTCGACGTCGACGAGTTCGGCGTTGAACAGGGTCAGCGCGCCCGTCACGGCGGCCGTGGCGACGCCCCGCTCGTCGAGCTGGTTGAGCGCGGCGGTGGCCTCGGCGAAGGCCCGCCAGGTGCGCCGTTCCTGGTCGGCGCGGAGCCGGTGCCGGTAGGTCTGCTGGAGCAGCCAGAGCGGCGGCGGGAGCAGCAGCAGCCAGCGCGCGTCGAGTTCCAGCAGCGCCACCACGACCAGGCCGACGGCCACGTTCCCGACGAACATCAGCAGCTTGCCCCGCAGCGCGGCGAGCAGCGGCGGCCCGACGGGGATGCCGTGCCGCAGCGCCAGGCTGGCGCCGCCGAGCCAGGCGGTGGCGAGAAGGTAGGTGACCGAGCCCGCGAGCACGGCCAGGGCGAGCGCCGGGGTCGGCGTCGCCAGCAGCGGCTCGCCGAGCACGGTGGTGACGGAGACGGCCAGGGCGGTGGCGGCGGTCAGCGACGCCGTGATCCGGACGACCTCCAGCACCGGCCGCCGGTCGCCGAGCAGCGACATGGCCGACCAGGCGAGCGCGGCGCCGAGGAGCGCGGCGGAGGGGAGCCAGCCGGTGGGCGTCAGGTAGAGGCAGATGATCAGCGCCGCCTCGCCCCAGGTGATGCTCACCATCCCGGCGGCGGTGCGGAAGCGCAGCCGCGCCAGCTGGGCGACGGCGAACACGGCGACGGCGAGGCCGAAGCGGGCCGGCCCGCCGAGCGGGTCGTCGGCGGGAAGGTGGCTCGGGGCGGTCCACCCCAGCCCGGCGGCGACCAGCGCGGTCAGCGCGACTGCGGCGGTGAGCAGGAGCAGCCGCGCGGGGGTGCCGCGGACTCCGACCCGGTCGGTCGACTCGCCGGCCCTGCCGGAGGTCACCGGGCCGCTCCGCCCGCGGGCCGCTCGCCGGTACGACGGGCGACCGCTGGTGTGGTGGTCATCGGCGCCCCCTCCCGCGCACGGCTCGGGAACTCTTGGTCCCCCCGGCGAGAGGCTAAGGCAAACCCGGTGGCCGCAACAGGGGGCGACGACCGGGTTCGACGTGAATCATGGGCGGACTAGCCGTTGCGACGCTGCTGACGCCCGGTGGGAGCGGCGGAGGATGAATCCTGCGTCAGCGCAGCATCTGTCGGATCGACGACTGCCGCGTCCGCCTGGTCGGGGGTCGCCGGCGGGCCCTGCTGGGGGAACCGGTCGGGCAGCCGACGCAGCCGGGAGTTCATGTTGCGGATCAGCAGGACGGTGGCGGTGGCCAGAACGAGGATGAGGAAGAGGCCCATCGGCCCGGCCAGGCCACCCGTGCGGGTGTCCCCGAAGTTGTTCTGGGCGAGCACCTCTGCGGCGGTCAGCATGGCGTTCCTCCGGTGTGCGGTTGGTGACCAGGGTAGCCCCGGCCCGGATCAGCGGGCATGGGCCGTCTCGCGCACCCCGGCGAAGAGGTCCGACTCGGGCAGCGGGCTGTCGACCAGCGAGCGCACCAGCTCGAAGTCCTCCGTCGGCCACGCCCGCCGTTGCAGCTCCATCGGCACCTGGAACCAGAAGCCGTCCGGGTCGATCTGGGTGGCGTGGGCGCGCAGCGCGTCGTCGCGGACCGGGAAGTAGTCGGCGCACTCGACCCGGGTCGTGATCCGGGGGCCCTTGTCGGGGCGGTCCTCCCAGCGCTTGATCCACTCCTCGTAGGGCGACGTCAGGCCGGCGGCGAGCAGCGTCTCGTGCAGCGCCATGATCTTGCCCTTGGAGAAGCCGATGTCGTAGTAGAGCTTCAGCGGCTGCCACGGCTCGCCCAGCTCCGGATAGCGCTCCGGGTCGCCGGCGGCCTCGAACGCGGCCACGCTGACCTTGTGGGTCATGATGTGGTCGGGGTGCGGGTAGCCGCCCTCCTCGTCGTACGTCGTGACGACGTGCGGACGGAACTGGCGCATCAGCCGCACCAGCGGGCCGGCCGCCACCTCGACGTCCTGGAGGGCGAAGCAGCCCTCGGGCAGCGGCGGCCGCGGGTCGCCCTCGGGCAGGCCGGAGTCGACGAAGCCGAGCCACGCCTGCTCGACGCCGAGGATCGCCCGCGCGGCGTCCATCTCCGCCCGGCGGACGTCGGCGATGTTGGCCCAGACGTCCGGTCGGTCCATCTTCGGGTTCAGCACGCTGCCGCGCTCGCCGCCGGTGCACGTGACCACCAGGACGTCCACGCCCTCGGCGACGTACTTCGCCATGGTCGCGGCGCCCTTGCTCGACTCGTCGTCGGGGTGTGCGTGGACGGCCATCAGTCGCAGTTGCTCTGCCAACGTCGGCGCTCCTCGTCTCTGGCCCCGGCGGACCCCCCGCGGGACCGCCCGGCTGACCTGCCGGAATCTTCCCCCCACGCCGGGACCTGCCGGTGCCGACCTGTCATATTTGACGACGGGACGGGCTGGGAAGATGGAACCCTGCCATTCTTGCCGATGCCCCCGACAACGACGCCAGGAGATACCCGCCGGTGACCGAGACGCACGCCACACTTCCGCCGGGCGCGCCGGCCTTCCCGCCCGGCCGGTACGGCCGCCGCCGGGAGCCCGGGCGTCGCCGGCCGCTGCTGGTGGCGCTGCTGGTGGTCGCCCTGGTCGCGGTCATGACCCTGGTCGCGGTGCGGCTCTACCGGCAGTACGGCGACCCGAACTACGACGCCGAGGTGATCACCTACACGGGGATCACCGACAGCCAGGTGCTTGTCGACTTCCGGGTCACCCTGCCGAAGGGGGGCTCGGCGGTCTGCCTGCTGCGCGCCCGGGACCGCGACGGCGCCGAGGTGGGCCGGGAAGAGGTCACGGTGACCGCCCGCCCCGACCAGCGGCAGGCGACCGCGCAGCACCGGCTGGCCACCACCGCCCGCCCCTTCGTCGGCGAGGTGCTGCGCTGCCGGCCCGCGGGCTGAGCGGCCACGGCGCGGGCTCGGGCGCGCGGCCCGGACAGCCTCGGCGGCCCGGGCACCGGGGGTACCGCCGGTGTTCGAGCGCGCCCTGTGTCGTACCGCACTGGTAACTTGGAAGTTCACCTGTCAGCCAGCACGCACGAACGAGGAGAACGCCTGTGTCCACTGGCAACGAGGCGCCCGCCACCTGGCTGTCCCAGGACGCGTTCGACCGGCTCCAGGGCGAGCTCGACGAGCTGATCGCCAACCGGCCGGTCATCGCCGCCGAGATCAACGCCCGCCGCGAGGAGGGCGACCTGCGGGAGAACGGTGGCTACCACGCCGCCCGCGAGGAGCAGGGCAAGGCCGAGGGGCGCATCCTCTACCTCAAGGAGCTGCTCCGCACCGCCAAGGTGGGCGGGGCGCAGGCCGCCGACGCGGTGTCGCCCGGCATGGTCGTGACGATCTACTTCGACGACGACAAGGACGACACCGAGACCTTCCTGCTCGGCTCCCGGGAGATCGCGTCGACCACCGAGCTGACGGTCTACAGCCCGGAGTCGGCGCTGGGCCAGGCGATCCTGGGCGGCCGGGCCGGCCAGACCTGCACCTACACCGCCCCCAGCGGGGCCGACATCAAGGTGACCGTGGTCAGCTTCGAGCCGTTCTCCGGCTGAGCCCCCGCCGCCGGGCCGGGGCGGCCCGGGCTGGCGACACGGCCGCCCGAGCGCCGATCCGGCCGGGCGGCGACGACGAGCGACCCCGCGAGGCGTGGCACCGGTCCCGGTGTCACGCCTCGCCGGCGAAGACCACCTGGTAGCCGCTGGCCCGCAACGCGCTGATCAGCGTGTCGGAGTGCTCGACCCCCCGGGTTTCCACCGACAGGGCCACCTCCACCTCGCCCAGGCGCAGGTGCGGATTGGCCCGCTGGTGCTCCACGTCCACCACGTTCGCCCGGTGCTCGGCGATCTCGCCGAGCAGCGACGCGAGCTGGCCGGGGCGGTCCGAGCAGCGCACCGTCACCCGCAGGTAGCGTCCGGCGGCGGCGAGGCCGTGCTCGATCACCCGCAGCATCAGCAGCGGATCGATGTTGCCGCCGGAGAGCACCGCCACCACCGGCGCCTGCACCTCGACGACGCCCGCCAGCAGCGCGGCCACGCCCACCGCACCGGCCGGCTCGACCACCTGCTTGCCCCGCTCCAGCAGCATCAGCAGCGCCCGGGAGATGTCCTCCTCGGAGACCGTGACGATCTCGTCCACCAGCTTGCGGACGTGGGTGAAGGTGAGTTCCCCCGGCCGGCCGACGGCGATGCCGTCCGCGATGGTGCCGAACGCCGGGAGGCGTACCGGCTCGCCGGCCACCAGGGAGGGCGGGAAGGCGGCGGCGCCAGCGGCCTGCACGCCGATGATCCGCACGTCGGGCCGCAGCGCCTTGGCCGCCACCGCCATGCCGGAGACCAGCCCGCCGCCGCCCACCCCCGTGATGATCGTCCTGACCTCGGGGCACTGTTCGAGGATCTCCAGGGCCACCGTGCCCTGGCCGGCGATCACGTCCCGGTGGTCGAACGGGTGGATCAGCGTCGCACCCGTCCGCTCGGCGTAGGTCTGCGCCGCGACCAGGGACTCGTCGACGGTGTTGCCGACCAGCTCGACCTGAGCGCCGTAGCCCTTGGTGGCGGCGACCTTCGGCAGCGGCGCGTTCACCGGCATGAAGACCGTGGCGTGCGTACCGACCAGGCCGGCGGCGAGCGCCACCCCCTGGGCGTGGTTGCCGGCGCTCGCCGCGACCACCCCGTCGGCCCGCTCCGCCTCCGACAGCCGGGAGATCCGCACGTACGCGCCGCGCACCTTGTACGAGCCGGCGCGTTGCAGGTTCTCGCACTTGAGCCACGTCGGCCCGCCCAGCGCCGCGCTGAGCGGCCGGGAGGGCTCCAGCGGGGTGGTGCGGACGACGTCGGCGAGAAGCTCCCGCGCGGCCCGTACGTCGGCGAGACCGACCAGTTCCGTCATGCCCTGATCGTGCCACCCGCCACCCGCGCCGACGCGCGGCACGCCACCTCTCAGACGGGGGCGGGGATCCGCGGGTAGCCGGGGGCGTGGCGGGACCAGGGGGCCTGCATCTCGAACTGGCCGGCGACGCCGAGGAGCAGCAGCTCGCTGCCGGGCGGGCCGATCAGCTGCACCGCGACCGGCAGCCCGTCCGGGCGGCGGCCGACCGGCACCACCAGCGCGGGCAGGCCGGCGATGTTCCACGGCGCGGCGAACGGGGCGTACCTGACGTTGGTCAGCATGTTGGCCCGCCAGGACCGGCCGGACCAGCCGCCGGCCTCCGGCGGCGCGGTGGCCAGGGCGGGCGTGAGCAGCAGGTCGACCGAGTGGTCGGCGAAGAAGCCGATCGAGCGCTCGCGCCAGGCGGCCCGGTCGGCCTCCCGGACGTACCCCCGCCGCTGCGCCCACTCCCCGAGGGCGACGTGCCGGCGGCTGCGCCGCTGGAGGCCGCGCCGGTCCAACCCGGCGGCGCGGACGTCGGCCGCCGCGGCGGCGAACCAGGTGGCGATGCCCTGCAGGCCCAGGGCCGTCGGGTAGACCGGGTCGGCCGGCACGGTGTCGTGGCCCGCCGCCGCGAGCAGCCGCCCGGCGGCGGCGACCGCGTCCCGGTTGGGCGCGTCGGCGTGCACGCCCCGCACGGGCGAGCGGAGCGAGACGCCCACCCGCAGCCGCTGCGGCGGCACCAGCTTGTCCGGGCGGCGGCCGGCCAGCACCGAGAAGCCGACGGCCGCGTCGGCGACCGTGCTGGTCAGCATGCCGTGCTCGGTGAGCCCGAACCAGTCGTCCGCGCCGAGCTGGCACGGGACCACGCCCCGGCCCGGCTTGAGCCCGACCAGGCCGCAGCAGGCCGCCGGGATGCGGATCGAGCCGAGGCCGTCGTTGCCGTGGGCGATCGGCACCAGGCCAGCGGCCACGGCCGCGGCCGCGCCGCCGGACGAGCCGCCGGGGGTACGCCGGGTGTCCCAGGGGTTGCGGGTCACGGCCGTCTCGTCGTCGGTGAGGCCCCAGAGGCCGAGCTCCGGCATCCGGGTCACCCCGAGGATCACCGCGCCGGCACCGCGCAGCCGCCGGACCACCTCGTGGTCGGCCTCGGCCACCGGCGTACGCACCGCCGCCGACCCGTTCCAGGTGGGCAGCCCGGCGACGGGGGTGTTCTCCTTGACCGCCACCGGCACCCCGGCCAGCGGGAGGTTGGCCAGGTCCTCCTGCTCGTCGACCTTCTCCGCCTCGGTGATCGCCTCCCCGCCGCGTACCGTGCGGAACGCGGCGAGGTCGGCGTCGACCCGGGCGATGTGGTCCAGGTGGTCGGCGACGACCTGGGTGGCCGTGACGTCGCCCCGGCGTACGCCCCGGGCGATCTGCTTGGCGGTCGCCCCCACCCAGGTCGGCATGATGTCCTGCACGGCCACCCTCCCAGCCAGCGGTCAGCCCAGCGCCTGCTCCAGATCGGCGAGCAGGTCGTCGACCGTCTCGATGCCGACAGACAGTCGCACGAGATCGCCGGGAACTTCAAGCGGCGAGCCGGCAGCACTTGCGTGTGTCATCCGGCCCGGGTGCTCGATCAGGGATTCCACGCCGCCGAGCGACTCGGCGAGGATGAAGAGCTTCGTCCGGTTGCAGATCTCGACGGCGTGCTCCTCGCCGCCGGCGGCCCGGAACGAGATCATGCCGCCGAAGCGGCGCATCTGCTTCGCGGCCACCTCGTGCCCCGGGTGCGCGGGCAGCCCCGGGTAGATCACCTGGCCGACCTTGGCGTGCCCGTCCAGGTAGGCCGCGATCCGCTCGGCGTTGTCGCAGTGCCGGTCCATGCGTACGCCCAGGGTCTTGATGCCGCGCAGGGTCAGCCACGCGTCGAAGGGCCCGTTGATGGCGCCCATCGCGTTCTGGTGGTAGCGCAGCTCCTCGCCGAGCCCGGCGTCGGCCGCGACCAGCGCGCCACCGACCACGTCGGAGTGTCCGCCGATGTACTTGGTGGTCGAGTGCACCACCACGTCCGCGCCGTGCGCGATCGGCTGCTGGAGGTACGGCGAGGCGAACGTGTTGTCGACGACCAGCAGGGCGCCCGCGTCGTGCGCGACGCCGGCCAGCGCGGCGATGTCGGCGATGCCGAGCAGCGGGTTGGTGGGCGTCTCCACCCAGACGATCCGGGTCCGGCCCGGCTCGACGGCGGCCCGGATCGCGTCGGGGTCGGAGACCTTCGCCGGGGTGAAGTCCAGCCCCCAGCGCTCGGCCACCCGGGCGAAGAGCCGGTACGTGCCGCCATACGCGTCGTCGGGGATCACCACGTGGTCGCCCGGCTTGCAGACGGTACGCAGCAGGGTGTCCTCGGCGGCCAGGCCGCTGGCGAAGGCGAGCCCGACGGGGCCGCCCTCCAGCGCGGCGAGGCACTCCTGGAGGGCGTCGCGGGTCGGGTTGCCGGAGCGGCTGTACTCGTAGCCCAGCCGGGGCGCGCCGACGGCGTCCTGGGCATAGGTGCTGGTCTGGTAGATCGGTGGGATCACCGCGCCGGTGCGGGCCTCGGGGTCCTGGCCGGCGTGGATGGCGAGCGTGTCGAAGCCGTGACTCATCCCGTGAGGCTAATCCCCCGTCCCGAAGGCTGGAACGGAACGGTGCTGTCGGGTCCGCGCCCACGGCGGCGGGCCGGCGCGGGGACGTCTCCCATCCGGACGGCCGGCATAGCCTGGACGGATGAGCGGGTGCGTGTTCTGCGGGATCGTGGCCGGCGAGACCCCCGCCTTCCGGGTCGCCGACGAACCCGACGGGGTGGCGTTCCTGGACACCCGGCCGGTCTTCAAGGGGCACGTGCTGGTGGTGCCGCGCACGCACCTGGTCGCCCTGGCCGACCTGCCCGCCGAGGCGCTGGCCGGCTACTTCGGCCTGGTGCGGCGGCTCGCGGTCGCCGTGGAGGCCGGCACGGAGGCCGGTGGCACGTTCGTGGCGATGAACAACAAGGTGTCCCAGTCCGTCCCGCACCTGCACACTCACGTCGTGCCGCGGACGAAGGGCGACGGCCTGCGCGGCTTCTTCTGGCCGCGCACCCGCTACGCCGACGACGCCGAGGCCGAGACCTACGCCGCCCGCATCACCGCAGCCCTCTGACGCGCACCATGCCGCACGCAGCGGGCGGAGGCCGGCGGATGCCAGCGGGGCCAGCGGAGCGGGCAGAGGCCAGCGGAGCGGGCAGAGGCCAGCGGGGCCGGCGGAGGCCAGCCGGAGCGGGCGGAGAACCGGCGCGAACGCGACAGCCCACGCCAAGCCAGGCAGGCGTGGCGGGCGGGCGGCGGGGAGCTAGTCAGGGCGGCAGGACCCTTTGGTGTGCACCTCTCGACATCCTTCGTCACGCACGGTAGCGATGGCCATGCGTCACGCTCTGCGACGGACGCCCGGGGCGCTCGGGGTGCCATCTCGCGCCCTTTGCTCTGCAGCCATATCCGCACCAGGCCGCTGACCTGCCAGGACACGAAACGCCCGCGTCGCCACGACAGGACCAGTCACCACCCAGAGTGACTGTTGCATATAGGGATGCAGAGCAAAGCGGGTGAGGCGAGGAAGGCGCAGCCGGCGAGCCATGTCACCAGGAGTGACGGAGCGGGCGGCAGGCGTGACCGGCCCGGGCGCGCCATCACCGCCCGGGGACGACTGTGACCTTCTCGTGGGCGGCGGTCGCCTGAGTGTGGGTGGAGCGGGTAAGGAAGGCGGGTCCGGCGGTGTTGCACGCTGGGAGAAATACGAGAGGAGTCCCACCGTGTTCCTGCGCCGTATGAAGGCCGAACTGCCCACCTCCGACCAGGCCCTGCCGGGTCGCCTGATCGCGATGCCGATCGCGGACCGGCACGAGGTGCTGGGCACCCCGCTCAAGGGTCCCTTCCCGGAGGGCGCACAGGTGGCCGTGTTCGGCATGGGCTGCTTCTGGGGGGCCGAGCGGCTGTTCTGGACGCTGCCGGGTGTGATCACCACGTCCGCCGGCTACGCGGGCGGCATCACGCCGAACCCGACGTACGAGGAGGTGTGCTCGGGGATGACGGGGCACGCCGAGGTGGTCCAGGTGGTCTACGACCCCGCCACGATCAGCTACGAGGACCTGCTGAAGGTCTTCTGGGAGAACCACGACCCGACCCAGGGCATGCGCCAGGGCAACGACGTGGGCACCCAGTACCGGTCGACGATCTACGTAACCACGGACGAGCAGCTCGCCACCGCCCAGGCGTCCCGGGACGCGTTCGCACCGATCGTGGCGCGGGCCGGCAAGGGCGAGATCACCACCGAGATCGACCGGCTCGGCCAGTACTACTTCGCCGAGGACATGCACCAGCAGTATCTGGCGCCCACGAAGAACCCGAACGGTTACTGCAACCACGGCCCGAACGGGCTCAGCTGCCCGGTCGGCGTCGCCCGGGTGCCGTCCGACCTTCACTAGTCTCCTGGGCAGAGCCGGCCGCCACCGCTCCCCCGCCGACACCGACGTGGAAATTTCCTGCCTGAGTGTCGTATCCGCTCGACGCCGTTCGTAGCGGAGATGGTGGCAGACAAAGGTCCGCCCGAGGCGAGGGAGCAGACATGGCCGAGTACCTCATCTACTTCAACCAGCAGTGGGTGGGCGACCACACTGAGGAGTGGTTTCGCGCGCGCGGGCCACTCGCCAAGGCGGTCGTGGACGAGATGAAGGCGGGCCGGGGCGTACGTGTTCGCCGGGGGCCTGGAGGAAGGGGACACCCCCGTCTTCAGTGCCGACGCCACGAGCGGCACCTTGGTGTTCACCGACGGGCCCTACGTCGAGACCAAGGAGTGGCTGGGCGGGCTGACCGTGGTGGACGTGGCCGACGTGGAAACGGCCCGGATGTGGGCCGGCAGGCTCGCGGAGGCATGCGGCTGGCCCCAGGAGGTCCGACGGTTCGGCCACCTCCCGCAACCCGGTGACGAGTGAGTGGGGAGTCGACACGGCAACCCCAGCATCGTCACGGAGGCCGGCGCGGCATCGGTCGCGCCGGCCTCCGCGCTTGCGGAACTGAGCAATCGATCACATCCGCCGCCGGGCGGAAACCGCCCCATCCGCCACTCCTGACGCGGTCCGCCACCGGAGCCGACACGTGCCGTGACGGAATCGAGCAGTGTAGCAAAACTTCAAGAAACTGTTATCAGCTCAACGGGCAATCCTCGTAGCCCTCTGGCAGCATTGCCTGGCATGTGCGGACTTGCGGGAGAGTTCCGCCGTGACGGCTCACGCGCCGACGTGTCGGCGGTGGAGCGCATGGCGGCCACGATGAGCGACCGGGGGCCCGACGACAGCGGCGTCTGGGCCCAGGGCCCGACGGCCCTCGGACACCGCCGCCTGAAGATCATCGACCTCTCCGCAGCGAGCGGGCAACCGCTGGTCGACCCCGGTGCGGGACTGACCGGCGTCTTCAACGGGTGCATCTACAACTACCGCGAGCTGCGCGAGGAACTCCAGGCCAAGGGCCACCGGTTCTTCTCCTCCGGCGACAGCGAGGTCGTGCTCAAGGCGTACGCGGAGTGGGGGCTCGACTTCGTCGACCACCTGATCGGCATGTTCGCCGTGGCGATCAGCGAGCGGGACACCGGCCGGCTGGTGCTGGCCCGGGACCGGCTCGGCATCAAGCCGCTCTACCTGGCCGAGACGCCCGGCGCGGTGCGCTTCGCCAGCACCCTGCCCGCGCTGCTGGCCGGGGGCGGCGTCGACACCGGCATCGACCCGGTCGCGCTCGCGCACTACCTGAGCTTCCACAGCATCGTGCCGCCGCCGCGCACCATCCTGCGCGGCGTCACCAAGCTGCCCCCGGCGACCGTACGGGTCTACGAGGCGGACGGCCGCACCTCCGAGCGGGTCTACTGGGACCCGTCCTTCACCCGCTCCGCCGAGCGGGCCGGCTGGTCCGAGAAGGACTGGCAGGACGCCCTGCTGGAGTCGCTGACCACCGCCGTACGGCGGCGGATGGTCGCCGACGTGCCGGTCGGCGTCCTGCTCTCCGGCGGGCTGGACTCCAGCCTGGTGGTCGCCCTGCTCGCCGGCGAGGGCCAGCGCGGGCTGTCCACCTTCTCCATCGGCTTCGACGCGGTCGGCGGCCGGGAGGGCGACGAGTTCCGCTACTCCGACCTCGTCGCGAAGACGTTCGGCACCGACCACCACCAGATTCGGGTGGCCGCCGCCGACCTGGTGCCGCCGCTGGAGGCGGCCGTCGCCGCGATGTCCGAGCCGATGGTCAGCCACGACTGCGTGGCGTTCTACCTGCTCAGCGAGGTGGTGTCGCAGCACGTCAAGGTCGTCCAGTCCGGCCAGGGCGCGGACGAGATCCTCGGCGGCTACCACTGGTACCCGCCGCTCGCCCGGGTCGGCCGGGACCGCGCGCTCGACACGTACGCCGGGGCCTTCTTCGACCGGGACGCGGCCGGGCTGGCCCGGGTGCTGAACCCGGCCTGGCTGACCGACGGCGACCCGGCGCGGGAGTTCGTGGCCGCGCACCTCGGCCGGGCCGGGGCGGAGACCGCCGTCGACGCCGGCCTGCGGATCGACACCCAGGTCATGCTGACCGACGACCCGGTCAAGCGGGTGGACAACATGACGATGGCGCACGGGCTGGAGGCCCGCGTGCCGTTCCTCGACCACGAGTTCGTCGAGCTCGCCGCGAGCTGCCCGCCGGAGCTGAAGCTGGCGCAGGGCGGCAAGGGCGTGCTCAAGGAGATCGGCCGCCGGGTGCTGCCGCACGAGGTCATCGACCGGCCGAAGGGCTACTTCCCCGTACCCGGCCTCACCCACCTGGAGGGCAAACTCCTCGACCGGGTACGCGACGCGCTCTCCGCGCCCGAGGCCCGCCGCCGCGACCTGTTCCGCGCCGACTACGTCGACGCCCTGCTCGCCGACCCGAACGCCGAACTGACCCCGTTGAACGGAAACAAGCTGTGGCAACTCGGACTCCTGGAAATGTGGCTCCAGAGCCACGGAATCGACTCACCGTGACCGACACCCTGGCGACCGGCGCGGCCCGTACCGACCGGTCGCGCAACAGCCGGCGACGGGAGCGGGTGGGCCCCGGCGGCGATCCGATGGCGCCGGAGCCGGCGGAGCCGCCGACCCGGGAGGGCCACACCGACGTGGTGCTGGACTGCGGCTGGGGGCGGCTCGTCTTCGGGCAGACCTTCGTCGACCAGGCCGCCGTCGCCGCCGTGCTGCGTTCCGAGGCCGCCGGCTCCCGGGACATCTGCATCTACCTGCGCGACCCGCACGTGCTGGTGTCCCGGCTGCCCGACGAGCTGTTCATCGATCCGTCGCTGACCTATCGGCTGCCGCTCGACGGTGACCGCCCGACCGGCGACGGCGACGTGCCGGGGCTGACCATCCGCCCCCTGGCCGACGCCGCCGACGCGGACGCGGTCAACCGGATCTACGCCCGCAACGGCATGGTCACCGCCGGGGTCGACGTGCTCGTTGCCAACGCGCGTACCGACCGGTTCCTGCACCTGGTCGCCGAGGACGCCACCGGCGAGGTCGTCGGCACCATCACCGGCGTCGACCACGTCGCGGTCTTCGACGACCCGGAGAACGGCGCCAGCCTGTGGTGCCTCACCGTCGACTTCAACACCGCGCCGCCGGGCACCGGCCAGGCGCTGATCACCGCGCTGGCCGCCCGGCTGGTCGAGCGGGGCCGGGCGTACGTGGACCTGTCCGTGCTCGCCGAGAACGGCGGGGCGATCCGGCTCTACGAGCGGCTCGGCTTCTACCGCACGGCGACGCTCTGCGTGAAGCGGAAGAACCCGATCAACGAGCGGCTCTTCCTGCCCGCCATGCCCGAGGGGTACGACCAGCTCAACCCGTACGCCAGGATCGTCGCCGACGAGGCGATGCGGCGCGGCATCCGGGTGGAGGTGACCGACCCCGCCTGGGGTGAGCTGCGGCTGAGCAGCGGCGGGCGGACCGTGCTGACCCGCGAGTCGCTGTCGGAGCTGACCTCGGCGGTGGCGATGAGCCGCTGCGATGACAAGCGGGTCACCCGCCGGATCCTCACCGAGGCGGGGCTCTCCGTGCCGCGCGGCCGGACCGCCACCGGCGACGAGGACGACACCGCGTTCCTCGCCGAGGTCGGCCGGGTGGTGGTCAAGCCGGCGCGCGGCGAGCAGGGCAACGGCATCACGGTGGGCGTACGCACCCCCGAGGCGCTGGCCGCCGCCGTCGAGCTGGCCGCCCGGTTCTGTCCCGACGTGCTGATCGAGGAGATGCGCGCCGGCGAGGACCTGCGCGTCGTCGTCATCGACCACGAGGTGGTGGCTGCCGCCGTCCGGCGCCCCGCCTCGATCACCGGCGACGGGGTGCACGACATCGCCGAGCTGATCGAGCGGCAGAGCCGCCGCCGGGCCGCCGCCACCGGTGGCGAGTCCCGCATCCCGCTCGACGACATGACCCGCGACGTGCTCGCCGAGGCCGGCCACGAGCTGCACGACGTGCTGCCCGAGGGGCAGGTGCTGGCCGTACGCCGGACCGCGAACCTGCACACCGGCGGCACCATCCACGACGTCACCGCCGAGCTGCACCCGGCGATCGCCGAGGCGTGCGTGGCGGCCAGCCGGGCGCTGGACATCCCGGTCACCGGGCTGGACCTGCTGGTCGGCGCCCCGGACCGGCCGGAGCACGTGTTCATCGAGGCCAACGAGCGGCCCGGCCTGGCCAACCACGAGCCGCAGCCGACCGCCGAGCGCTTCGTGGACCTGCTCTTCCCCGGCACCCGGGCACCGCAGCGGCTCTGGACCCCGGCCGGCCCGGGAGGTGCCGCGTGAGCCCGAGGCCCCTGGAGATCGACCTGGACTACCTGCGCCAGGTGCTGGTGGAGCTGCTGGAGATCCCGAGCCCGTCGGGGCGTACGGACCACGTGCAGCAGTACGTCGGCGAGCGGCTCTCCGCGCTCGGCATCCCCTCCACGCTGACCCGCCGCGGCGCGCTCAGCGCCTGCCTGCCCGGCCCCCGCTCGACGGGCGCCGACCGCGCGATCGTGGTGCACACCGACACCATCGGCGGCATGGTGAAGCGGATGAAGGAGAACGGCCGGCTGGAGCTGAAGACGATCGGTACGCACAGCGCCCGGTTCGCCGAGGGCGCCCACGTGCGGATCTTCACCGACGACCTGGAGCGGGTGATCACCGGCCAGGTGCTGCCGCTCAAGGCCAGCGGCCACCGCTACAACGACGACGTGGACCTCCAGGGCGTCGGCTGGCAGCACGTGGAGGTACGGGTCGACGAGCCGGTCGAGGACGTGGCCGGGCTGCGCGCCCTCGGCATCGACGCGGGCGACTTCGTGGCGTTCCTGCCGAACCCGACGATCACCCCCAGCGGGTACGTCAAGTCCCGGCACCTGGACGACAAGGCAGGCGTGGCGGCGGTCCTCACCGCCCTCAAGGCGATGGTCGACGCCGGCGTACGCCCGGCGGTCACCGCGCACCTGCTGGTCACCGTGACCGAGGAGATCGGGCACGGGGCGTCGCACGGGCTCGACCCCGACGTGGCGGAGATCGTCTCCGTGGACGCGGCGGTGGTGGCGCCCGGCCAGCAGTCCCGCGAGGACGCGGCCACGCTGGCCATGGGCGACGGCGTAGGCCCGTTCGACTACCACCTGACCCGCAACCTGGCCTCGATCGCCGCCGAGCACGGGGTGGACCTGGTCCGGGACGTCTTCGAGTACTACCGCTCGGACGTGGCGGCGGCGGTGGAGGCCGGCGCGCACGCCCGGGTGGCGCTGCTCGGCTTCGGCGTGGACGCCACCCACGGGCACGAGCGCACCCACCTGGAGGGCCTGCGCCAGCTCACCCAGCTGCTCTGCCTCTACCTCCAGAGCGACCTGGTCTTCCCCGAGTGGGACGCCGAGCCGGAGGGCGACCTGGCCGACTTCCCGTCGCTTGCCGTGCAGCCGGCCAGCGAGGAGGGTCCCCGCGAGGGCCCGATCGGCATCGCCGAGAACACCTGAGCGCCGGCCCGCCATTCCCCGGCGCCGTGTGATCGAAATCCGTTGCCGGCGGCGCGAGGGCTGGATAGCGTGGCGGTACACGGGAAAGGAGGTGGTCCAGACTTGTATAGCAATCGGACTCGTGAGGTGGCTGTCCGCTAGCCGCTGTCCTCGACAGTGAAACCGTCCGCCGCGAGGCGGGCAAACACAGCACCATCGTCGAGACCGTGTGGCAGCGGTGCGGCGAAACCACGACAGCCACCCGACCCCCGGGGTGCCGGCCCAGTCCAGCCGGCCCGTGCGCGAGCATGGAAGCCCCGGGGGTCGACCCTTTTCCGCAGGCCGGGTGGCCGACGCAGCCGGAGGTCACCGTGTCGATGCGCGAGCTGGTGGTGCTCGGCACGGCCAGCCAGGCCCCCACCCGGCAGCGCAACCACAACGGGTACGTGCTGCGCTGGGACGACGAGGTGATCCTCTTCGACCCGGGCGAGGGCAGCCAGCGGCAGCTCCTGCACACCACGGTCACCGCCACCGACCTGACCCGGATCTGCGTCACCCACTTCCACGGCGACCACTGCCTCGGCCTGCCCGGCACCATCCAGCGGCTCTCCCTCGACCGGGTGCCGCACCCGGTGGCGGTGCACTTCCCGGCCGGCGGCGCGGAATACTTCGCCCGGCTGCGGCACGCCGCCAGCTTCCACGAGACCGCCGAGCTGCGCGTCGAACCGATCGAGGCCGACGGGCAGCGCATCGCGCTGGGCGTCGGCACGCTGGAGGCCCGCCGGCTGCGGCACCCGATCGAGACGTACGGCTACCGGCTCGTCGAGCCGGACGGCTGCCGGATGTTGCCGGAGCGGCTGGCCACGTACGGCATCGCCGGGCCGGCGGTCGGGGAGCTGATCCGCGTCGGCCACCTCGACGTCGACGGGCGCCGCGTCACCCGCGACGAGGTGAGCGTGCCCCGGCCCGGGCAGCGGTTCGCCTTCGTCATGGACACCGGCCTCTGCGACGGGGTGTACGCCCTCGCCGAGCACGCCGACCTGCTGGTCATCGAGTCGACGTTCCTCGACTCGGAGGCCGCGCTGGCCGCCGAGGTCGGCCACCTCACGGCGGGCCAGGCCGCGCGGGTGGCGGCCGAGTCGGGCGTACGCCGGCTCGTGCTCACCCACTTCTCCCAGCGGTACGCCGACCCGGCCCGCTTCGCAGACGAGGCCCGCGCGCACTTCGACGGCGACCTGGTGATCGCCGAGGACCTGACGACCGTGCAGGTCCCGCCCCGGCGGGTAGCCTCGGCCGGGTGACGGTCACCCTGCGCCCCGCCACCGTCGACGACCTGATGACGGTGGGCGCGCTGCACCAGCGTTCCCGGGTCGCCGCCTACGCGTCCTTCCTGCCGGCGCGGGCGCTGGCCGACCCGACGCCAGAGGCGATGGGCGCGTACTGGACCGAGCGGTGGACGTGGGAGCGGGACGAGCACCGGATGACGGTGGCCGAGCGCGCCGGCCGGCTGGTCGGCTTCAGCTATCTCGGCCCGGACGACGAGGGCGACCCGGTGACCGGCCTGCTCAACGCCATCCACCTCGAACCCGCCGAACGGGGCCGGGGCACCGGGCGCACCCTGATGGTCGACGCCCTGGACGCCATGCGCGCCCGCGGCTGGTCCCGCGCGGTGCTCTGGGTGCTGCGGGACAACGCGCACGCCCGGCGCTTCTACGAGCGCGGCGGCTGGACCCCCACCGGCACCGAACGCGACGAGCACATCGGCGGGCTGCTCACCCCCCAGCTCCGCTACGCCCGCCAGGTGTAAGGAAGGGCCCCTGCTAACGCATAGCGTCAACAAGGGGCCCTTCCTGACACGTCAGCGGGCGCCGAGGTGGGCCAGCAGGTCCTGCCGGGTGAGGACGCCCTTCGGCTTGCCGTCGACCAGCACCAGGGCGGCGTCGGACTTCTCCAGCAGGCCGACCGCCTCGCTCACCGGCTGCCCGCCGCCGATCATCGGCAGCGGCTCGGCCATGTGCCGCTCGATGGTGTCGTGCAGGTGCGCCTGGCCGGTGAAGAGCGCGTCGAGCAGGTCCTTCTCGGCGATCGAGCCGGCCACCTCGCCGGTCACCACCGGCGGCTCGGCCTTGAGCACCGGGAGCTGCGAGACGCCGTACTCGCGCATGTAGTCGATCGCGTCGCGGACCGTCTCGGTCGGGTGCACGTGCACCAGCTCGGGCAGGCCGCCCGGCTTGCCGGCGAGCGCGTCGGCGACCGTCGGCTCGGTGCCCGAGTTGTCCAGGAAGCCGTACCGGGCCATCCAGGTGTCGTTGAAGATCTTGGACAGGTAGCCCTTGCCGCTGTCCGGCAGCAGCACCACGACCACGTCGTCCGGGCCGGCCTTGCGGGCCACCTCCAGGGCGGCCACGACGGCCATCCCGCAGGAGCCGCCGACCAGCAGCCCCTCCTCGCGCGCCAACCGCCGGGTCATCTCGAAGGACGCCTTGTCGGAGACCTCGATGATCTCGTCGGCGACACCCCGGTCGTACGTCTCCGGCCAGAAGTCCTCGCCGACCCCCTCGACCAGGTACGGCCGGCCGGTGCCGCCGGAGTAGACGGAACCCTCCGGGTCGGCGCCGACGACCTTGACCCGCCCCTCCGACGCCTCCTTCAGGTAGCGCCCGATGCCGGAGATGGTGCCGCCGGTGCCGACGCCCGCCACGAAGTGGGTGAGCTCGCCCCCGGTCTGCTCCCACAGCTCGGGGCCGGTGGTCTCGTAGTGCGAGCGCGGGTTGGCCGGGTTGCTGTACTGGTTGGGCTTCCACGCGCCGGGGATCTCCCGGGCCAGCCGGTCGGAGACGTTGTAGTAGGAGCGCGGGTCCTCCGGCGCGACGGCGGTCGGGCAGACCACCACCTCCGCGCCGTACGCGCGCAGCACGTCCTGCTTGTCCTGGCTGACCTTGTCGGGGCAGACGAAGACACACCTGTAGCCCCGCAGTTGCGCCACCAGCGCCAGTCCGACGCCGGTGTTTCCGCTGGTCGGCTCGACGATCGTGCCGCCCGGCTGGAGGATGCCCGCCTTCTCGGCGTCCTCCACCATCCGCAGCGCGATCCGGTCCTTCACCGAGCCGCCCGGGTTGAGGTACTCCACCTTCGCCAGCACGGTGGCCTGGATCCCGGCCGTGACGTTGCGCAGCCGTACCAGCGGGGTGTTGCCGATCAGCTCGACGACGTTGTCGTAGTACCGCACCTCGTTGTGCCCTTCTCCTCCGGCGCCGCCGGCGGCGGCCGGGCAGACGTCTTCTCGACGCCCCAGGGTACGTGGGTTCAGGACGCCACGTGCCCGGGGATCACCGAGCTGCGCCGCGCCTCCCACTCCAGGAACCGCTCGGTCTCGGCCAGCACGCTGCCGGCCAGCCAGGTCACCATGACCGCGTCGTCGGCCAGCCCGAAGATCGCCAGCGGGATCTCGGGGAGCAGATCGACCGGCGAGACGATGTACGCCGTCGCCGCGGTCATCAGGGCCAGCCGCAGGCCGCCGTTGTACTCCCCCCGGGTGGTGGCCCGGATCATCCGCGGCAGCGCGCCAAGCCGCGCCCCGAGCGACGGCCCGCCCCGCGACCCGGCCGCGAGTGCCCGGGCCAGCGCGCTGAACGCCGCCGTGCGCTTCAATGTCTTCCCCATGTTCGGCCCCTCTCCACGTGCCAGGGTGGCGTGCCCGCGCAACCGGCCCCCGGTCACCCGTACAGGTACCCAGGAGCGTCGGCTTCCAGGCACCCGCGAGCCGACACGACGACAGCGGTGTGTCGTGCCGGCGCGATAATGTCGCTGTATGGGGGTCGCTGGTTCCGTCGTCCCGGTTGGTCCGCGCTGGCAGCGCGCCCGGCAGGTCGCCCGCCTCGCGGCGATCGGCACGGGCGCCACCGCCGCGGCCGTGGTGGCGACCGGCGGCGTGCTCCTCGGGCAGGCCCGGCAGGCCCGCCGCACGATCCCGATGGCCGAGGCGCCCCCGCCGCGCTGCGACGGCGTCTACGGCGCGAAGCTGCCCGGCCCGCCGGTCACCGTCGTCGTGCTCGGCGACTCGTCGGCCGCCGGCTACGGCGTGCACCGCCGCCGGGAGACGCCCGGCGCCCTGCTCGCCACCGGGCTGTCCCGCCGCCTGCAACGCCCCGTCCGGCTGCACCGCTTCGCCGTGGTGGGCGCCATCTCGGCAGTGCTGCGACACCAGGTGGAGGCGGCGCTGGAGTGCCAGCCCGACGTCGCGGTGATCCTGATCGGCGGCAACGACGTGACCAACCGCGCACCGTTCGCCCTGGCGGTGCGCTACCTGGTCGACGCGGTCCGCACGCTGCGCGCGGCCGGCTGCGAGGTGGTCGTCGGCACCTGCCCCGACCTGGGCGCGATCCGGCCGATCCAGCCGCCGCTGCGGTGGCTGGCCCGGCACTGGAGCCGGCAGCTCGCCGCCGCCCAGACGGTGGCCGTGGTCGAGGCCGGCGGCTGGACGGTCTCCCTCGGCGACCTGCTCGGTCCCCGGTTCACGGCGGAGCCGACCCGGATGTTCGCCTGGGACCGTTTCCACCCCTCGGCGGAGGGCTACGCGATGGCCGCCGCCGCACTGCTGCCGACCGTGCTGTCCGCGCTCGGCGCGGGGCAGGAACGCCGCCCGACCCTCGTCCGGGACGAGGGCGTGCGCTCGCTGCCGCAGGCCGCCCAGGAGGCGGCCCGCCACGCGGGCACCGAGGTCAGCGGCACCCGGGTCAGGGGGCGCGAGCGCGGCCCCGCCGGCCGGTGGGCGCAACTGCGCCGACGGGCCTTCTTCGGTGTCGGCGCGGCGCCGCAGCCCAGCCCCGCCGCCGACTCACCCACACTGGAGGGACTGGCATGAGCGAGCGCTTCATCCCCTCGGGGCTCGCCAATCGACTGGGCCGGGCGGCGACGCTCAGCCTCATCGCCGGCACGGTCGGCGGCGCCGCCGTCCTCGCCGGTCAGGCCTTCGCCGCCCGGCACCGCCGGTACGCCCAGCCGGAGCTGGCGCTCGCCCTGCGCGCCACGGTCGGACGGGCCGACGCGCCACCGCTTCGCCTGGTGCTGCTCGGCGACTCGTCCGCCCTCGGCGTCGGGGTCGGCCGCCTCGACGAGACCATCGGTGGGCAGCTGGCCAACCTGCTCGCCGAGGGCCCGAGCGGTCGCCGGGTGCACCTGTCCAGCGTCGGCGTCTCCGGCTCACGCTCGACCGACCTGGCCACCCAGGTGGCCCGGGCGCTGCTCGGCGAGCGCCCCGACGTGGCGGTGATCCTGATCGGGGCGAACGACGCCACCACCCTGCGTCGCCCGGTGGAGGCCGCCGCCTACCTCGGGGCGGCCGTGCACCGGCTCCGCGAGGCCCGGGTGGAGGTGGTCGTCGGCACGTGCCCCGACCTGGGCGCCGTACGCGCCATCGCGCCGCCGCTGCGCACCGTGGTCGGCTGGTCGGGGCGGCGGGTGGCCCGCGCCCAGGCGGCGGCGGTGCTCGACGCCGGCGGCACGGTGGTCGACCTGGCCACCGAGACCGGCGCCGTGTTCCGGGCCGACGCCGGGACGCTCTGCCACGACGGCTACCACCCCTCCGCCGACGGCTACCGGGTCTGGGCGCACGCCCTGCTGCCGGCCGTCGCCGCCGCCGCGGCGGTCGCCTCCCGGCAGTGACCCGCCGGCCGCCCCCGCCCGGACGCGGTGCCCGCTTTGCCGGCGCTGATCCACCCGCCGTCCCGGCCGGGCACTGCGGCCGGCTCCCGGCACTGACCCGGCGGCCGTCCCCGCTGTCCCGCCGGGCGTGACATTTCCCGGCCGGCGGGCAGCTTCCGCCCGAAGTTACCGACGGGTTAACGTTGGTCCATGCCGACTGAGTCGTCCCGCGACGCCGTCATCGTCGCCACCGCCCGCTCCCCCATCGGCCGGGCGCACAAGGGTTCGCTGCGCGACGTCCGCCCGGACGACCTCGCCGCGACCATCGTGCGGGCCGCCCTGGACAAGGTTCCCCAGCTCGACCCGACCGAGATCGACGACCTCTACCTGGGGTGCGGTCTGCCCGGCGGCGAGCAGGGCTTCAACATGGCCCGGGTGGTCGCCACCCTGATGGGCCTGGACACCCTGCCCGGCGCGACGCTCACCCGCTACTGCGCGTCGTCGCTGCAGACCACCCGGATGGCGATGCACGCGATCCGGGCCGGCGAGGGCGACGTGTTCGTCTCCGCCGGCGTGGAGACCGTCTCCCGGTACGCCCGCGGCAACTCCGACGGGCTGCCGAAGGAGGCGCAGGCGCTGGTCGGCGGCGGCTGGGAGAACCCGCGCTTCGCCGCCGCGGCCGAGCGTTCGAAGGCCCGCGCCCAGGGCGGGGCCCCGGTCTGGACCGACCCGCGCGAGGCCGGCGAGTTGCCGGACATCTACCTGACCATGGGGCAGACCGCCGAGAACCTGGCCCAGGTGTACGACGTCACCCGCGCCGACATGGACGAGTTCGGCGTACGCAGCCAGAACCTCGCCGAGAAGGCCATCGCCGACGGCTTCTGGGCCCGGGAGATCACCCCGGTCACCGCGCCGGACGGCACGGTGGTCAGCACCGACGACGGTCCGCGCGCCGGGGTCACCCTGGAGGGCGTCTCCGGGCTGAAGCCGGTGTTCCGTCCGGACGGTCGCATCACCGCCGGCAACTGCTGCCCGCTGAACGACGGCGCCGCCGCCGTGGTGATCATGAGCGCCCAGCGGGCCAGGGACCTCGGCATCACGCCGTTGGCCAGGATCGTCTCCACCGGCGTGACCGCCCTCTCGCCGGAGATCATGGGCCTCGGCCCGGTCGAGGCCACCCGGCAGGCGCTCAAGCGGGCCGGGATGACCATCGACGACGTCGACCTGGTGGAGATCAACGAGGCGTTCGCCGCGCAGGTGATCCCCTCGTACCGCCAGCTCGGCATCCCGCTCGAGAAGCTGAACGTCGCCGGTGGCGCGATCGCCGTCGGGCACCCGTTCGGCATGACCGGCGCCCGGATCACCGGCACCCTGCTCAACGCCCTGGACTGGCACGACAAGACGATCGGCCTGGAGACCATGTGCGTGGGCGGCGGCCAGGGCATGGCCATGGTCGTCGAGCGCCTGAGCTGAGCGGACGGCGCCACCACGGGCTGCCCGGCCGGGCGCCGGGATCGTCCCGAGCGGCCCTCGCCGCCCGGCCGGAGCCCGGACGAGCTGTGGGTCGCCGTTCCTCGTGGAGAGGGTCGCGGGTCGCCGTCAGACTTGGAGGGCGTCGCGGGTCGCCGTCGGCCCTGGAGAGCGCACCGGGTCGCCGCCACCCCTGGAGAGCGTTGCGGGTCGCCGCCACCCCTGGAGAGCGTTGCGGGTCGCCGCCACCCCTGGAGAGCGTTGCGGGTCGCCGCCACCCCTGGAGAGCGTTGCGGGTCGCCGTCGGCCCTAGAGAGCGTTGCGGGTCGCCGTCACCTCGGCGGCGGCCCGCGCCAGCACCTCCGGCGGCGGGGCGGTGGCGACCAGGTCGGCGGCCACCACCCGGAGCTGGTCGGGCAGCGCCAGGTCGTTGTCGAGCCGGGGCACCGTGCGTCGGGGTCCGCCCTCGACGTCGGCGGCCAGGTTGGCCATCTCCTGCACCAGCCGGTGCACGAGGTCGGCGCGGGACACGTTGCCACCGGCGGCCGCTGCCGCCCAGCGGGGCTGCTGCCAGTGCCCGACCTGGCGCACCAACAACTCCACCGCCCGCCCCAACTCCCCGCCACCCACATCCAAAGTCTACGAACCCCCGCCCCGCGTCCCTTCCCCGCACCCCGACCCCGCCCTGCCCGGCCCTGGCCCCGCCTGGCCCCGCCCTGCCCGGCCTGCCCTGGCCCCACCCGGCCCCGGACCCGTCCCCGCCTGCCCTGCCCCGGCCCGCCGCCCCAGCCCAGCCCGCGGCCCGGCCCGGCCCGGCCCGCGCCGTCGATCATGGACTTGTGGTGGGCGACTGGGGCGCTTTCGCCCCTTTCGCGGGACACCACAACTGCATGATCGACGGCGAGAGCTGGGGCAGGGCGGCGGGGAGGGAGGGGTGGGCGGGATCGGCGGCGAGGGTGGGGCGAGGGCCAGGCCCGGGACGGTTCACGCGGGGCCGGAGCGGGCGGGGCCGGAGCGGCCGGGGCCAGGGCGGGCGGGGATCGGGGCGAGCGGGGGTGGACGACGGCGCCCGCCCTCGCGGATGCGGGGGCGGGCGCCGGTCGGTCGCGGGCGACGGTCAGTCGTCGCCCTGGAAGTAGCTCAGCAGGCGCAGGATCTCGATGTAGAGCCAGACCAGGCTGACCAGGATGCCGAAGGCGGCGACCCAGGAGTAGCGCTGGGGCAGCCCCATCCGGACGCCGTCCTCGACCTCCTTGAAGCTGAGCACGAAGCTCAGCGAGGCGACCACGATGCAGACAAGGCTGAACCCGATCGCCAGCGGGCTGCCGTCGCGCAGGCCGGTGTTCACGCCGAAGAGCGCGAACACGAGGTTGATCAGCATGACGGCGAAGAGACCCGCCATCACGGCGATCATGCCCTTGACGAACTTCGGGGTGGCCCGGATGACCTTCGCCTTGTAGAGCATGGCCATCACGAAGAAGACACCGAACGTGGCGGTCACCGCCTGGACCACGATGCCGTCGTAGAGCGAATTGAAGAACTTGCTGACCATGCCGACGAAGACGCCCTCGACGACGGCGTACGCGACGACCAGCGCCGGGTTCGCCATCCGGGAGAACGAGATGATCAGGCCGAGGACCAGGCCGACGACCGCCGCGCCGATCCAGGCCGCGCCGAGCAGCGCGTCGGGCACCAGCACCCAGGCGGCCGCGGCGGAGACGCCGAGGATGCCGAGGAGCGTGACGGTCTTGACCACCACGTCGTCGATCGACATGGTGTTGACGGTCGGCGGGGCCGCCGGGTAGCCGGCCTCCGTCGGGTACTGCTGTGGATAACCGGGCTGTCCGTACGGCCCGGTCGGGGCGTACCCGGCGGAGCGCTCCCGCTCGGCCGCCTGGCCGAGCCGGGCGAGCACCGGGTTCGAAGTCTTCACTGTCAGGCCTCCCTCAGGGGGTCGTTGCACGTGAACGTGCACCCCCAAGAGTAAACGCCCAGGGCAGTCCCGTGGAGATCGCCAAGCTGAGCGGAAGCTGAGAGTGCGGCGTGCCCGGGGCGGGGGTCGAACCCGCACGCCTTGCGGCAGCCGCTTTTAAGGCGGCCGTGTCTGCCGTTCCACCACCCGGGCGGGTGACACCGCGCGGGTCGACACGCGTGGTGCAGTGTCACGGTAGCGGGTCGGCGGCGACCCGGCGTACCCCGGCGGGCGGGTCGCACTAGGGTCGAGACCGTGAGCAGCGCAGCCCCCACGGCCCCCGACGCCGTCCCTGACCAGGCTGTCCTCGCCGTCGACCGGCCGTCCCGCCGGCTCCGGGCGGCGCGCCTGCTGACCGCCCTCCACCGTCGCCGGGCGGACGTCACCGTCGCGCTGCTCTTCGTGGCGCTGGCCGGCTGGCTCACCCACGGGCTCTGGCCCGACCCGGGGGCCCGGGTCCTGGCGCTCAACCCGGAGGACCAGGCTCTCTACGAGTGGTTCCTCGCCGTCGACTCGCGGGCGCTGCTCGGCGACTTCGACCTGCTCACCGGTCGGCTCAACGCGCCGGACGGGGTCAACCTGATGACCAACACCACAGTCATCGCGCTCGGGGTGCTCCTCGCCCCGGTGACCCTGTCGTTCGGCGCGCCGGTGACCTTCGCCCTGCTGGCCATGGCGAACCTGGCGGGCACCGCGATCGCCTGGTACCTGCTCTTCACCCGGGTCCTGCGCGCCCGCCGGCTCGCCGCCGCGCTCGGGGCGGCGCTCTGCGGGTTCGGCCCGGGGATGGTCTCGCAGACCAACAGCCACCTGCACATGACCGCGCAGTGGCTCGTGCCGGTGATCGTCTGGCTGGTGGTCCGCATGCTGCGGGCCGCCGACCCGGCGGGCACCGCCGACGGGCCGGACCGCCGGCGGGTGGTCAGTTCGGCAGTCGGCCTGGCCGCGGCGGTCACCGTGCAGGTCTTCGTCGGCGAGGAGGTGCTCTTCCTCTGCGCGGTCACGCTGCTGGTGATGGCGGTCACCTACGCGGTGGCGGACCGGAACCTGGCCCGCCGCGCCCTGCCCGGCTTCGCCGCCGGGATGATGCTCGCCGCCGGGCTGGCCCTGGTCGTACTGGCCTGGCCGCTGTGGTTCCAGTTCGCCGGCCCGCAGGGCGTCGCGGACGGCATGTTCAGCCCGCACTACTTCTCGGCGGACCTGCGCAGCTGGTGGACCGTCTCGCCGCTGTCGGTCGCGGGCGGCGACGGGGCTGCCCGGCTGACCACCGGGCCGGCCGAGTACAACACCTTCCTCGGGCTGCCCCTGCTGCTGGTCGCCGCCGCCTGCGCGCTCTGGCTGGGCCGTCGCCCGCTGGTCGTCGCGTGCGTGGTCGGCACGCTCGTGACGGGGGCGCTGTCGCTCGGCCCCCGGGTGGTCGTCGACGGCGAACGCACCGCCGTCCCGGGCCCGTACGCCCTGCTCTCGGGCCTGCCCGTGGTGGACGGTGCGCTGCCGATGCGGTTCGCCCTCGCGGTGCTCCCGCTCATCGCCACGCTGCTGGTGCTGGCGGTCGACCGGGCGCTGCGCGGCACCGGCCGGACCCGCCGCCTGGTGCCGGCGGCGGTCGGCGTGGCGCTGCTGCCGCTGCTGCCGACCCCGCTGCCCACCGCCGAGCGCCCGCCGCTGCCCGAGTTCGTCACCGGCGGGCACTGGCGCCAGTGCGTCGAGCCGGGCGGGGTGCTGGTGCCGGTGCCGCTCGCCACGCCCAAGCAACCGTGGCCGATGCGCTGGGCGACCGCCGCCGACGCGGCGTTCGGCATGCCGGAGGGCTTCTTCATCGGCCCGTACGGTCGCGGCGGCACGGCGGCGATGGGCACCTACGCGCAGCCCACGTCGGCCCTGCTGGCCGAGGTCGGCAGGCGCGGCGGGCAACCCGTCATCGGGGACGAACAGCGCCGGCAGGCCGCGGAGGACGCGGAGTTCTGGGGCGCCTCCTGCGTGGCGCTGGCCGACGGCACCCCGCACGCCGACAGCCTTCGCGGCACGCTAGAGCAGCTCTACGGCCCCGCCACCCGGATCGCCGACGCCTGGACCTGGCGCGTCTGACCCGCACCCGCTGAACACGCGAAAAGCCCCCTCCGCGCAGGCGGAGGGGGCTTCGCGTGCTCCGTCAGGCGCGGCCGGCGCCGACCGGCTGGGACGCCTCGGCGAACTCCTCGCGCGGATCGTGGAGCTGGCCGAGGGCGACCACCTCGCGCTTGAGGAAGAACGCCAGCGACCAGTCGACCACGACCCGGACCTTGCGGTTCAACGACGGGATCCGGCTCATGTGGTACGTCCGGTGCATGAACCACGCCGGCCAGCCGGTCATCTTGATCCCGTACACCTGGGCCACGCCCTTGTGCAGGCCGAGGCTGGCGACGCTGCCGGCGTGCTTGTGCTTGTACTCCACCGGCTCCCGGCCACGGACGACGTTGACGATGTTGTCGGCCATCCGGGCGGCCTGGCGGACCGCGTGCTGGGCGCTCGGCGAGCAGTAGTTGCCCGGCTCCTTGGTCAGGTCCGGTACGGCCGCGCAGTCACCGGCACTCCAGGCGCCGTCGACCACCCGGTCGCCGTCGACCACCTGGAGGGTCGGCAGGCAGGTGACCCGCCGCCGCTCGTCGCGGGGGAAGTCCGTCGCGTCCAGCATCGGCGACGGCTTCACGCCGGCCGTCCAGACGATGGTGTCGGAGCGGAAGCTGTCGCCGTCGGAGAGCTTCACCACCCCGTCGAGGCAGGACTCCAGGCGGGTGTCCAGCCGGATGTCCATGTTCCGCTTGAGCAGCTGCTGCACCGTGTAGGCGCCCATGTCCCGGTCGACCTCGGGCAGCACCCGCTGGGTCGCCTCGACCAGCACCCAGCGCATGTCCTCCGGCTTGAGCTCCGGGTAGTACTTCAGGGCGTCCCGGGCCATGTCCTCCATCTCGGCGAGCGCCTCGATGCCGGCGTACCCGCCGCCGACGAAGGTGAAGGTCAGCGCCGAACGGCGGACGGCCGGGTCGGGCGTGGCGGCGGCCACGTCGAGCCGGTCCAGCACGTGGTTGCGCAGGTAGATGGCCTCGCCGATGGTCTTGAAGCCGATGCCGTGCTCGTGCAGGCCGGGGATCGGCAGCGTCCGGGAGACCGAACCCGGGGCGACGACCACGTGGTCGTACGGGATCTCCCGGGTGGGGCCGCTGATGGGCTGCACCACGGCGGTCTTGCGGTGGTGGTCGATCCGGGTCACCGCGCCCGCCACCACCTTGCACCGCCGCAACTCCCGCCGCAACGGCACCACGGAGTGCCGGGGCGAGATGTTGCCGGCCGCCGCCTCCGGCAGGAACGGCTGGTAGGTCATGTGGGGCTGAGGGTCCACCACGACGACCTCGGCCTCACGGGAGCTGAGCTTCTTCGACAGGCGCAGGGCCGCGTAGAGACCGACGTGCCCGGCACCCACCACAAGGATCCGCTTCGGGTTCACGTCATCTATCTTTCCCCGCGCGGCCCGGCTAATCCCGCTCGCGCCCCTTCTCTGTGACGGAGCACAACCCCTGTGACCTGCATGACTACCCCGAAAAGGGGCCGTCACCTGCGGCGCAGCAGCCACCCCAGCAACGCCGCCACCGCCACCGCCACGAGCAGACCGACCACCGTCGCCGCCTGGTGTCCGGCGTCACCGCCGAGCCTGCCGACCTCGACCAGCAGGACACCGAGGACGAAGGTGGCCAGCAGCACCGCGCCGGCCCGGGCCAGCCACCGCACGATCAGGTTCGGGTCGACCACCGCGTCGTACGGCAGCACGGCGGCCAGCGCGCAGAGGGTGTGGGTGAGGTAGAGCACCGCCGCCACGGCGAGCAGCCGCCAGAGGGCGATCGGCCGGCCGTACCCGTCGGTGGCGACCAGCCAGCCGCCGACCGTGACCAGCGCCGCGAAGGTCGGCCAGACCCGACGCGGCCCGACCGCAGGCAGGACCGCCACCGCCACGAGGGCGAGCAGCGGCCGCCCGAGCAGCACCTCCGAGGGGTACGCGAGCAGCAGGCCGACCAGCACGGTGAGGAAGATGCCGGCGCGCACCAGCAGCGGCGTCAGGCTGATCCGGGCGGCGGCGTACCGCAGCGCTCTGACCCGTTCGGTGACCGCGCTCACCGGGCCAGCCTTTCGTTCGCGACTGCGGGACTCCGCTGCGCTACATTCCTCGCGCTCACGGGGCCAGCCTTTCGTTCGCGACTGCGGGACTCCGCTGCGCTACATTCCTCGCGCTCACGGGGTCCGCCTTTCGTTCGCGACTGCGGGACTCCGCTGCGCTACATTCCTCGCGCTCACCGGGCCACCCTCGGGGCGGTCGCCAGGCGGGCCACGTCCCGCAGCACCTCGTCGAGGCTGCCCGCGCCGGCCCACCGCACCACCGGCACGCCGTGCTCCCGCAGCTGCCCGATCATGGTGTCCCGGTCCAGCCGCCACAGCCGGTACGCCACCTCGGCCCAGCCCCGGTCCTTCGGCGGGGTGAGGTCCGCCGGCAGGGTGTCCACCGCGACCACGAACCGCCCGGAGCGGGTCAGCCGGGCCAGCATCTGCGCCGACCGTTCGTCGAGCAGCGGGGTGAGGACCACCACCAGCGCGTCCGCCGACAGCAGTTGCGGCCCGAACACCTGGTCGTACGGCTCGTGCGGCGAGTGCTCCGCCCGCACCTCGAGCAGCCACTCCAGGACCGTCAGGTACTGCCGGCGGCCGGTGGCCGGGCGCAGCCGGCGGGCGGACGGGCCGTACTCGAGCATCGACACCCGGTCGCCACGGTGCAGGTAGTGCTCGGCGATCGCGGCGGCGGCCCGGACGGTGGTGTCCAGCACGGAGGCGGCCCCGGACACGCCGCCCGAGCGGCCCGCCTCGGCGAGCACGTCGAGCAGCACCACCACCTCGGCGTCGCGGTCGGAGAGGGTGGCCGCCACGTGCAGTTGCCGGGCGCGCAGCGACACCCGCCAGTCGATCCGGCGCAGCCGGTCGCCCGGGGCGAAGACCCGTACGCCGGCCAGTTCGCCGCCCTCGCCGGGCCGGCGGGAGTGGTGCGCGCCGACCAGGCCGGCGGCCCGGGGCATCGCCTCGACCGCGTCGAACGGCTCGGTCCTCGGATAGACCCGCAACCGGGACGGCTCGGCGATCACGGCGCGGGAGACCAGCAGTCCCTGCGCGGCGGCCGCCCGGGCGCCCGCCGGTCCGATGGGGTGCCGGCCCCAGCGCAACGCCGTGCCGGTCAACTCCAGGTCCACGGCCGCCGCCGTCGGGACGGCGGTCACGAACGGCCGGTCGGCGACGGACGGGGCGACGGCCGAGCTCGCCCCGGACGCGGTGGTCGCCCCGGCGATCGTCACCTGCTGCACCCGCAGCCACGGCGAGACCCGGCTGCGCACCACCGCCACGTCGTAGTCGAGCAGGTCGGGGTTGCCGACGGTGACCGTGCCGGTCAACTCGCCGCCCTCGACCAGGTGCCCCTCGTCGGCGGAGACCCAGATCTGCGGCAGGGCGGTCGGCCGGCGGCGCAGCGCGTACGCGGTGCCCAGCGCGAACGGGGCGGCCAGCACGACCAGGTCCACCCGGCCGAGCAGCACCCCCGCGATCAGCAGCAGCCCGGTGAGGAGCACCGCCCGGCCGAGCGCCCACGTGGGCACCCAGCCGGTCGCGGGTCCTGGCTCCGGTGGCGGCGACTCGACCCGGGCCGACACGGCGGACGCGACCATCAGTGCCCGGGGCCGGCGGCGTAGCTGGGCAGCGCACCGCTGGCGGGCGCCGGGGTCGCCTCCAGCACCTCGCCGACCACGAAGGACGGGTCGACACGACGCAACCACATCTCGGGACGCAACGTGATCCGGTGCGCCAGGGCGGGCGCCGCGACCTCCTTGACGTCCTCCGGGACGACGTAGTCGCGCCCGGCCATCACGGCCCGTACGCGGGACAGCAGCAGCAGCGCCAGCGAGCCGCGCGGCGAGGCGCCCACCAGCACCGACGGGTGTTCCCGGGTGGCGGCGGTCAGCGCGACGATGTAGCGGCCGACGGAGTCCTCCACGACCACGTCCTCCAGCGCGGCCTGCATGGCGCGCAGGGTCGCCGCGTCGACCACCGGCTTGATCTCCGCCTCCTCGCGGCGGCGGGCCATCCGCCGGCGCAGCACCTCCCACTCCTCCTCGGCTTCGGGGTAGCCGAAGGAGACCCGGAGCAGAAACCGGTCGAGCTGCGCCTCCGGCAGCGGGTACGTGCCCTCGTACTCGATGGGGTTGGCGGTGGCGAGCACGTGGAACGGCTCGTCCAGCTTGTACGTCACGCCCTCCACCGAGACCTGCTTCTCCTGCATCGCCTCCAGCAGGGCCGACTGGGTCTTCGGCGGGGTCCGGTTGATCTCGTCGGCGAGGAGCAGGTTGGTGAAGACCGGCCCGGCCCGGAACGAGAAGTCACCGCTGCGCTGGTCGTACAGGAACGAACCGGTCACGTCGGCGGGCAGCAGGTCGGGGGTGAACTGGAGCCGGCGGAAGTCCAGCCCGAGCGCCTGGGCGAAGGACCTCGCGGTCAGCGTCTTACCGAGGCCCGGCAGGTCCTCCAGCAGCACGTGGCCGCCGGCCAGGATGCCGGCGAGCACCAGCTCCAGCGCGTCCCGCTTGCCGACGACGACCTGACCGACCGCCTCCAGCACCGACCGGGCGAGGGGGCCGACCTCGGCGGCGGGCATGCTGCGGTCCACGTCGTTCATCACAGTCTCTCCAGTTCGGCGACGATCGCCGCGAGGTTGCGCGGCGACGGGGTGCGGCGAGGCGGGGTCTCCAGGAACTTCCACAGCTGGTCACCCAGCAGCACCCGGGCCCGGGCCGGATCCGACTCGCGGGTCACGCCGTGCCGCTGGCTCAGCCGCTCGTCGGCCAACTCCCCGAGCCGGGGCAGGATCACGGTGGTGAAGCGTTCGGGCCGGGAGGCCGACCAGTCCAGCGGCAGTTCCCAGCCGTTGATCGCGGTGCGCAGCGCGTCCCTGGCACCCCAGTTCCAGGTGCCGTCGTCGTCGGCGACAGGGGCCCGGCCGCCGCCGCGGGGCGGGGGCGGGGGCGCGAGGGCGGCGACGACGCGACGCACCACGAACAGCGCGACCACCCCGGCCACGAGGATCGGCAGCGAGGCCCGCAGGCCCACCAGGCGCAGGCCGGCGACCAGCACGATCACGACGGCCGCGACGCCGGCCAGGGGACGCAGCACCCGGCCGACCCGCCCGCCCCGCCGGGACTCGGCGCGTGCCGGCCGCTCGTCCTCGACGCTCAGCAGGTCGTCGATGCTGGTGCTGCTCACGGCGTCACCTCGCCACGTCGGGCGGGCGCCGGCCGCGCCCCGGTCACGCCGGTACCTCCGTGTCGTCGGCGACCACGACGGTCAACTCGCCGCGCAGCCGGCGCAGCGCCGCCCGGGCCTGGTCGCGGGTGCGCTCGTCGACCTCACGGCTGGCGTAGCGGGCCTCGCGGTAGACGTGGGCGAACTCGGCCAGCACGTCGGCGCTGGCGATGGCCGGGATGCCCACCGACGGGTCACCCCGCAACAGCCGGGTGACCAGGTCGGTGGGGGTGTCGCCGGCCAGCCGGGGCACGCCGGCCCCGGCCGCGGCCTGCTCCAGGCGCACCCAGCAGGCGATCACCGCCGTACGCGGATCGGTGTCGCGGTCGTCCAACTCCTCCAGGCCGGCGTCGAGGGCCGCGGCCACCTCGCGGGCGGTGCCCTCGGGCGTCCGCCGGGACCGCTGGGCCGGCAGCGCCCGGGTGGTGCGGCGTATCGCGCCCCGGACCAACGTCCAGGTGAGATAGCCGAAGACGACGAGGATCGCCAGCCCGAGCAGTACGATGGCGGCGGTGGCGATCCACTGCGGGATCGACGCCTGGGTGGCCTGACCGGCGTCCCGCGGTTCGACGGGGATCGACTCGACCGGCTCGCCGCTCGGATACTCCGGCACGTACGGGATGTTGTCGGCGGCGGGCGGGATCCGGCTGGCGCCGATCGACGAGTGGGTGGACGAGAACGCGGCGACGGCCAGCAGGAGCACCACCGCCGCGACCGGCCACCACCTGCGCAGGACGCTGATTTCCATCGGGGGCTACCTCCGGGTCGCCGGGGCGTGTCCCACGACTCGACGCGTTCCGTCCGTCATCGCCACCGCCCCCGCGCCTCAGTCCGCCCCGGCCAGTTGCTTCGCCCGGGCGAACACATCGTCCAGCATCCCTGGTGTCAGCCGCCCGGTGAAGGTGTTCTGCTGGCTGACGTGGTAGCAGCCGAGCAGCGCCGGCGCGCCCGTGCCGGACCAGTGTGCCCCATGGCCGAACGCCGGTCGCGGGCTGGGCGGGCGCAGACCGTACACCTGGCGCAGCACCGGCCACCACGAGGCCCAGGCGAACGCACCCAGCGCGACCACGACGCGCAGGGTGGGCCGGATCAGCGCGACCTCGCGGTGCAGCCACGGCGCGCACGTGTCCCGTTCCTCGGGGGTGGGCTTGTTGTCCGGCGGGGCGCAGCGCACGGCGGAGAAGATCCGCAGCTCGCGCAGGGTCAGCCCGTCGTCGGCGGCGACGCTGGTCGGCTGGTTGGCCAGCCCGGCCCGGTGCAACGCGGCGAACAGGACGTCGCCGGACCGGTCGCCGGTGAAGATGCGGCCCGTGCGGTTGCCGCCGTGCGCGGCGGGCGCCAGGCCGAGGATGGCGATGCGCGCGTCGGGGACGCCGAAGCCGGGCACCGGCCGGCCCCAGTATTCCTGGTCCCGGAAGGCCGCCCGGCGGACACGGGCCACCTCCTCGCGCCACCGCACCAGCCGCGGGCAGGCGAAGCAGTCGCTGACGGCGGCGTCGAGGTCGGCCAGGTCGGTCGCCCGCGCGGCGCGGGCGACCACCTCGTCGGGCGTACGGGGCTCAGCCAAGCTTGGCCCGGAAGAGTTCGAGGGTGCGGGCCCAGGCGGTGGCGGCGGCGCGCTGGTCGAAGTGCTCCGGCCGGTCCTCGTTGAAGAAGGCGTGCGAGGTGCCGGGGTAGTCGTGGACCTGGCAGGTGCCGCCGGAGGTCTCGATGGCGCGGCGGACGGTGCGTACGCCGTCGGCAGCGGAGGTGCCGTCCTCTTCGGAGCAGTGGATGAGCGCCGCCTTGCCCGCGTAGTCGGGCCACTCGGGGCGCATCCCGTCCCACGGCAGCCGGGGGTAGAAGGCGGTGGTGGCGACGAGCCGCTCGGACCGGGTCGCCGCCCAGAGGGCCAGGCTCGCCCCGGCGCAGAAGCCCGCACAGCCCACCTTGCCGGCGACCTCGGGCCGGCTGGCGAGGTAGTCGGCCGCGCCGGCGATGTCCGCCGCCGCCTCGTCCATCTGCTGACTGTTCAGCATCTGCCGGGGCTCACTCGGCTTGCTGGCCGGGCCGCCGTGGCGGAAGTCCGGGGCGAGGGCGACGAAACCGGCCTCGGCGAAGCGGTCCACGACCGCCCGGACGTGCGGCACCAGGCCCCACCAGTCCTGGATGACGATGACCGCAGGGCTGGTCGCACCGCCGGAGGGTATCGCGAGATACCCCTCGCCCGTCCCCCCGTTGCCGCGGTAGCTCACCATCTCGCCCATCGGCCGTCCTCCTAGCGGTCAGTCATCGTTGGCTGGTCGCACAGTGTTGCTACGTGTCGGTAGCCTGCCACGCCGTGATCGCCCGGGGAAGACGCCGGAACAGTGGCATACACCTCCTGCCGGCGCCCCACCCACGTACGCCGACGGCGGCGCGGACGATGCGTCGAAGT